>NZ_CP071503.1:3601441-3901561 GCF_017354945.1 Shewanella avicenniae
TTAACCCAAGGATTAAGCCGAAGTCAGCAATCAATAGTGCAAAGTCGATGCGCGCACCGACAGTGATAAAAAACAGTCCTAACAACAAGCCTTTGACTGGATCAATATTGGCTTCTAACTCATGTTTATAGGCTGAGTTTGATAACACCAGACCCGCCAAAAATGTCCCCAATGCGGGCGATACCCCCACCAACGACATCAGCAGCGCCACCCCAACCACAAACATGAGTGCGGTTGCGGTAAACAGCTCTGACAAACGTGCCATCGCCACATAACGAAATATCGGCGCAGTCAGGTAGTTACCACCGCCGACCACCAGCAGAATCGCACAGATGGTGACTAACGCCGTTTGCCAGCTGCTAAGCCCAGCGACCAAGCTGATTTCGGTGGCTGCCGTACTGTGGCTCACCACCTCGCTGCTGCTGGCCACAGCACCACTGTCCAGCGCCAATAACGGCAACAACACCAACATGGGAATTACCGCAATATCTTGGGTAAGCAATACCGAAAATGAAGCGCGGCCACCATCGGAATGCATCAAGCCTTTTTCATTGAGGGTTTGTAGCACAATGGCGGTAGATGAGAGCGAGAACATTAACCCAATCGCGATTGCCACAGGCCACGATTGCCCCAGTGCCACAGCGATCGCGGCAATAATCGCGGCAGTGATTAAGATCTGGCCGCCACCCAACCCCATTAAGCGATATTTCATCGCCCACAACTGCTTTGGCTCCAGCTCTAACCCGACCAGAAACAGCATCATCACCACGCCAAATTCTGCCACATGTTGCACCGAACTCACGTTCACCCCCAGTAGCGACAACAACGGGCTAATGGCAATCCCTGCCAGCAGATAACCGAGCACGGAACCGAGCGAAAACCGCGATGCCAGTGGCGCAGCGACTACGCCAGCCACCAAAAATACGAAGGTGATGAGTAAAATATCGGTCATGAGTATCCTTTCAATGTTGCTGCGCTAGCGGCCACCAAGCGAAGGGGAACGGCCTTTGCGTTTCTGCGCTATCACCATAGCCTATGATCCTTTGCGCTTAATAGCACTCGCCATCGCATCGATTGCGCCAATTCCACCACAAGCATTGCCTAATCATCCATATATTTTGCCTGAACGGCCAAGCCGACTAGTCAGCGGCTGGCTTTTCATTCAAAATTCATTTTGAGATTTTATCGTTAATTCATCAACATAAACGTAAACCACTACTTGAGTAGTTGGTTTACATCATTCGCAATTTATCGCCAAGGTTCGCCCATGAAACAGCTTTTCTCGCTTCGACTCATCCTGCTACTGCTGCTAAGCATCTGCAGTTCCATCAGTGTATTTGCTGCCGATAAGCCCTACAAAGCCGCCGTAAGTACACTGGTCATTGTTTCTCATCCGTATCCTGAACGCTCGGTGATGACCAAAGGCATGCAGCAAGCTGCAGAAAGTGTCGAAGGCGTGACAGTACGCAATTTAGAAACCATTTATGGCTTTGATACCCGCGCGATTGATGCTGATAAAGAGCGTGAGCTCACACGCCAACATCAACGGATTGTGTTTATGTTCCCAACTCACTGGTTCAATATCACTCCGATGATGAAAGCCTATCTGAACGATGTGTGGGGCGGTGTGGGCCCGGGGTTGTGGCAAGGCAAAGAGATGTTGATTGTGACCACTGCCGCGGGCGATAGCTCTACCTATGGCGAACATGGCCGCATCGGCATCGACCTCGCCGATGTATTTTGGCCGATGAAAGCCAGTGCGATTCATGCTGGCATGACCTACCTGCCGCCGCTGGCGTTCCAAGGCGTTTCACGAAGCAAACTGCCGGAATACCAACAGGCACTGATAGAGCGATTACAGCAATAAGTCGAATGGGCGATGACACAGCCTCGGCTGCATTGAGCAAACGAGGCTGTTTTGTTTGGTGGTCTGCGCTACAAAAGCACAAACACAGTGGGCAACGCTATCCCAGCGATTAACAACAGCGACCGCTGCCGCCAAGGGCTGTGTTTACCTTTGACCATAAACAGTGCGGAAAGCGACAGGAACAGCAACATCGCCGCATAAAGATCGGAGAAGATCACCCACGCGCGATGGCCTTCATTGAGGTGCAGTTTGTTAAAAGCTCGCAGCAGATATCGCGGTTGAATGAACTCCAACTGCAGTTGATGACGCTCTACATCCAACACCATATTGCTGCCATCTTGCAGAAACAGTTTGAACTCAGTGGGCGAACTCCAATAACTGGTCTTAATCGGCAACTCGGTATCGGCCACAAGCAGCATCTGCTGCACGCGTTGTTCATCGCTCAACTGGCGCCACGGCTGCGCAGGTAGGGTTACAGTTTTCAGCTCAACCTGATAGTTGGGATTCCAATCATGAATATGGTTGACCGCAATCCCCGAGACCGCAAACACTATGGTCAGCCCAACGCAGAAGTAGCCAATGTCACGATGCAGCGCGCGATTGAGCTTGAACCAGCGAATGCCGCCCCGTTTAATCAAGAATCTTCACTCCGCTTGGGCGCAGCTGATAGATATCAATAGGCTGAGTCACACTGGCCACATCAAATGCTTTTCCTTGAGATTTGGCTTGCTCGGCTAAATAGTCGCGGCTTTTCTCTAAACTTAACGACACTTCAGCCAATTTACCGGTCACAATCGCTTCGCTACCACGGGCACTCAATGGAAAGACCATTTCGCCATCCGGCACCTTGATGTACAGCTCTTGGAATTGCTGATCTGATTTTACTGTCATCCAGCAGCCGCGTTTTTCGCACACATTGGTGACCACGCCTCTAATAGTCACCTGTTTGCCAACATAAGCTTTTGGGGTCGCTAAAATCGTGGAGACCTGAGTCAATGCTTGTTCATCAACCCCGCTACCAAAGGTTAACGGAGTGGCGTTCAGTGCGGCGCAACTACTGAGCAACAGTAAACCTAATAAATATTTTCCCATGTATGCAATTCCTTAGCGTTATCAGCGGCTCCGTAATAGCGGAGTCACTTATTGAATGTTAACCTCAACGTCGCTGGCGCCCTAGATAACGCAGCAGATAACGAGCGAGAGAGCACATAGTGCAATGAAAACCGCTCATTGGCCAATGCTCATCTTTTATCCAAGCAGCTGAATTTGCGGCGATGTGGTAATTTGTGATCCATCACGCAGGCAATAACTGCTCGCGCACCGATAAGGTGCAGAAATTTAACAAAAAAGCCGCTCTCTCAAGCGGCTTAGGTCAGTTGAATTGCATCACATCAAGGCGAGATGTTAGCGGAACCAGTTAGTTTTACTCAACTCAACCAGCTCATCGCCTCGGCCATTAATAATCGCCTTCATCATGTACAAGCTAAAGCCTTTGGCGTGTTCAAATTTGATTTGTGGTGGCATGGCCAGCTCTTGTTTAGCGGTATCCACTTCAATCACTACCGGGCCTGAAAAATCAAAGGCTTCACTCAACGCGCCGTCTAAACGTTCAGGTTTACTGACATGTATCCCACGAATTCCACAGGCTTCAGCAATGGCAGCAAAGCTCGGATTTTGCAGATCGGTGTCACTGGAAAGGTAGCCCGACGCTTTCATTTCCATCGCCACAAAGCCGAGCGAGCGGTTATTAAACACTACTATTTTGACTGGCAGATTGAGTTGCTTCAGCGACAGCAGATCGCCCATCAACATTGAGAAGCCGCCATCACCGCACATGGCCACAATTTGGCGTTTACGGTCAACGGCTTGCGCGCCCATCGCTTGGGACAACGCGTTGGCCATTGAGCCATGATTAAATGAGCCAATAAGACGGCGTTTACCGTTCATCTGCAGATACCGCGCCGCCCAAACGGTGGGTGTACCCACATCACAGGTAAATACGGCATCCTTGTCAGCTTTTTCACTGATCAAACGCGCCAGATACTGTGGGTGAATAAGGTTATGAGAGGTTTTGCCATCCGCTAAGGCATCCAAATCTTGGCGTGCATCATGATAGTTTTTCAAACATTGATCTAAGTGTGCTCGTGAACGGCCAGATTCGATCTGCGGCAGTAACTCTTTTAAGGTCGCGCCCACATCACCAAGCACGCCATAATCAATCTGCACATGACGCCCCAATGCAGCGGGGTTGTTGTCGACTTGCAGAATTTTGGCTTTTTCAGGATAGAAGGCACGATAGGGAAAGCTGGTGCCGAGCAGTAGCAAGGTATCGGCTTGACGCATGGCGTGATACCCCGAGGCAAAGCCAATCAAGCCAGTCATCCCCACATCGTACGGGTTGTCGTATTCCACATACTCTTTGCCGCGCAGCGCATGCACTATCGGTGCTTGCAGCTTAGCCGCTAACGCCACCACTTGGTCATGGGCATTGGCACAGCCCGCACCACATAAAATGGTGACATTGCTGCTGGCGTTAAGCTGATGGGCTAAGGTCTCGATATCCGAGGCGGCAGGTGTATAAACTGCGGCTGCGGGCAAACTCCATTTGGGCTTCACGCCTTCCGGCATAGGTTTAAGCGCGACATCGCCGGGCAACACAATCACTGCCACATCACGATGCAAAATGGCTTGGCGCATTGCAGTTTCTAACAGGTAAGGCATCTGCTCTGGGTTAGAGAGCAATTCACAAAAAACGCTGCACTCTTTAAACAGCTCTTGCGGATGGGTTTCTTGAAAGTAATTGGTGCCAATTTCGGCAGAGGGAATATGAGCAGCGATCGCCAACACGGGGACGCGGTTGCGGTGACAATCATACAAACCGTTGATCAGGTGCATATTGCCCGGGCCACATGAACCAGCACACACTGATAAACCACCTGAAATTTGGGCATCAGCCCCTGCCGCAAACGCTGCGGCCTCTTCATGACGAGTACCCATCCATTCGATGGTGCCTAACTTACGCAAACTATCACTGATGCCATTTAAGGAGTCACCAGTGACGCCCCACATCCGTTTCACACCCGCTTGGGTGAGGGTTTCTGCAATAAAATGTGCAACGCTCTGACTCATACAACATACTCCACTGTCCAGAGCCAATATATTCGGTTTTTTATTTCAATAATACCGAATATATCGACAATCAAAATACCTTTTAAATGCCTATTGCAAATTATCCTACTGCAGGATTTTGTGATCAATATCGACCTTAGACTTTAGTTAGCCAATGTTCTTATAAGTTAGATATTCTCGATTCTAAAAAGGAATAAAAAAGGCCATTCATATGAATGGCCTTCATAACTTTTAGGCATGAACCAAATAATATGGCGTACCTTAAGCGGTATATCGACCTGGTTTATGGTAGAAGGTCAGCACGATGTTGGTGATGACTGCACCGAGTACTGACAGTGCCAACATCCATGGCGAGATGATAAAGAAGGATGCCACCACGATGGCGGAGTCGAGCAACATCTGAATGTTACCCGCACGAATGTTAAAACGATCTTGCATATACAATGCGAAGATATTGAAACCTCCGAGACTCGATTTGTGGCGGAACAAAATCAACAAGCCACTGCCAAGCAACAACGCGCCCATGACTGAAGCATAAATCACGTTGATATAGTCAAAGTGCAGCACCATACCAAGCGCATCGGTCATTGCGCCCACAGCCACGATACACACAAAGGTTTTAATGGTGAAATCTTTGCCCATACGAGTCCATGCCAACCAGAAAAACGGCAGGTTTAGCAGCACAAATAACGTACCAAAACTCAAGCTACACAGATGGGTGAGTAACAGTGCGGCACCCGCGGTCCCCCCGGTTAACAACCCAGATTGACGTAAAAAGAACACACCTAGCGCCACAAAACAGCAGCCAACGAACAGCCCTGTGACATCTTCTACCAAAGAATGACCCGCTTTTTTTACCTTCTTAAGCTCGGTCTCCATGGCCACCTCTGCGTTTATTGTTTGTTCAGCCTTCATAGTTAATTACCAATATTTTGTGAATGGGGGAGCGATATTTTTTGTTTTTCTACCCATTAAATGCGCCATTTCACGCATATTAGTCAATCACCATTGTGTAAATAATTGCCGCTACAAACGGCCAAAACTGGAATCTTTAGTAAACACTTAACCATTTATGAGTAACCAAACTGGGGGGTAATTAGAAAAAAGTTCAATTGACAAGCCTAGTTGCGTAACATTTGTAACATCTGCACACTAACGCCAACGGATGTAAATAAATTGATACAGAGGTTATCAAGTTTATTTTCCGGTGTGGTTACACCCTACTCAGCGGCTCATCATCCACGCAGTGTTGTCTAAATAAATCGCTTTCCTTTAAAGTGACCGCGTTCACAAAATTTCACCTTTCGGCAACATTACTGTCACCTTGCGTCCCCACAATCTTCGCCAGCCGGTAGCACACGCCGGTAACTCCTACAGGAAAATAACGCGAGGAAAGCAATGAAAACCCTACCCCACGTTCTGGCTGCGCTGACTGCGGCTGTGGCGACCGCGTTGGTGAGTCAAACTGCCAATGCCGCTGTGTTACCCGATTATCAAACTCAAAGTGGCTGGTTCACCGCCGGTGCAGACGCCGTAGCCGCCAAAGTTGCCCAAGTGCGTAACACTGCTGGCGCCAAAAACGTCATCCTCTTCGTTGGCGATGGCATGGGCGTATCAACGCTGACCGCAGCACGTATTTATCAAGGTCAAGCCGCGGGCAATACCGGTGAAGAAAACCGCCTCAGCTTTGAAACCTTTCCCTATAGCGCATTGGCAAAAACCTATTCAGTTAACCAACAAACACCTGACTCAGCGCCAACCATGACGGCGATGATCACTGGGGTGAAAACCGAAGACGGTATGCTGTCTGTGTCAGCGGATTCGATTCGTGGCAACTGCTTGTCAAGCAAAGGCAACGAGCTGAAAACCACATTGGAACTGGCGGAAAATTTAGGTAAATCGACCGGTATCATCTCGACCGCGCGTTTGACTCATGCGACGCCAGCGGCAACGTACGCCCATTCGCCAGAACGTAACTGGGAAGCGGACAGCGACATGACTACAGAAGCCATCAACAACGGCTGTCACGACATTGCCTATCAGATGGTGATGGATGCCCCAGGTGATGGGTTAGAAGTCGCCCTTGGCGGTGGCCGTAGCTACTTCCTACCAAACACAGTGACCGATGGCGAAGGTTCACGTGGTCGTCGCGCTGACGGTAACGACCTGACGGCAAAGTGGAGCGAGAACTTCAGCAACGCTGCTTACGTGTGGAACCAAGAACAATTTGACGCCATCGATACAGCAAACGTTGATCACTTGCTGGGGCTGTTCCAAGGCTCTCACATGCAATATGAAGCCGATCGCGCGGATGACGTTGGCGGCGAGCCATCACTGGCTGAAATGACCAGCAAAGCTATCGACCTGCTGGCGAAGAACGATCAAGGTTATTTTCTAATGGTTGAAGGTGGCCGTATCGACCACGCCCATCACGCCGGTAACGCCTCTCGCGCCTTGCAAGACACGGTCGCTTTGTCTGATGCAGTACAAGCGGCCATGGACAAAGTCGACTTATCCGACACCCTAATCATAGTGACTGCAGACCACAGCCACACCTTCACTATTGCTGGCTACCCAGCGCGCGGTAACCCAATCCTTGGTTTGGTCCATGCCCCAGAAGATGAAGCAATCGCCGCTGCACCTACACGCGCTGGCGATGGCATGCCATACACCACTTTAGGTTATGCCAACGGCCCTGGCGCTAAAAACGGTGCCCGTGCGGATTTAACCGCGGTTGACACCACAGATGTGGAATTCCTGCAACAAGCTCAAGTGCCAATGAGCAGCGAAACCCACGCCGCTGAAGATGTTGCCATCTATGCCACTGGCCCAGGCGCGTATCTGTTCCAAGGTTCAGTAGAACAGAACGTTATTTTCCACGTGATCAACCAGGCTGCGGCACTGGGTGGCACCAAGTACTGATTTTTGAAGGACGCAAAAAATGAAATTGAACGCAATTGTACTGGCGATGACCACCGCAATCGCAGCATTAGCCCTGACGGGCTGTGGTGATGACGGCGAGAACGGCGCAGTAGGTGCCACCGGCCCTGCGGGTCAAAATGGCACCAATGGTCAAAACGGTAATGATGGCCGTGACCACACCGCCGTGAATCAATGGTTCACTCAAGGCCAAGCCACAGTAGCTAACGCCAGCGAAACCTCGGTCAGCGATCCTAAAGGCCGCGCCAAAAATATCATTCTGTTTGTGGGTGATGGTATGGGCGTGTCAACCTTGACGGCAGCGCGCATTTATCAAGGGCAACAACGCGGCGAAAGCGGCGAAGAAAACCGCCTGAGCTTTGAAACATTCCCATACTCTGGTTTGGTTAAAACCTATTCATCAAACCAACAAACACCAGACTCAGCACCGACTATGTCGGCAATTGTGTCCGGTGTAAAAACCAAAGACGGCATTATTTCGGTCAGTGATGCGGCCATTCGTGGCAACTGCACCAGCGGTCAAGGTAACGAAGTGATGTCAGCGCTGGAGCTGGCAGAAATCGCCGGCATGAGCACAGGTGTGGTATCAACGGCGCGTTTAACCCACGCCACCCCTGCAGCGACTTACTCACACTCAGTTGAGCGTAACTGGGAATCGGATCGCGATATGCCGCAAGCCGCATTGGATGCAGGTTGCCACGATATCGCCTCACAGCTGATTGATTTCCCATACGGCGATGGTATTGAAGTCGCGCTCGGTGGTGGTCGTAGCTACTTCATGCCGAACACAGTCACAGACCCAGAATACGCCCGCGCAGGTCGTCGGAACGATGGCCGCAATCTCACCACCGAGTGGACCAGCAAATACAGCGATGGTGCCTATGTGTGGAACCGTGAGCAGTTCTTAGCGGTAGATACCTCGACCACTCACCATCTGTTAGGTTTGTTTGAAAACTCGCATATGCAATACGAAGCCGACCGCGCTGATGACGCTGCTGGTGAGCCTTCACTGGCAGAAATGACCAGTCGCGCATTGGATGTGCTCAAGCAAAACGACAAAGGCTACTTCTTGATGGTTGAAGCAGGTCGTATCGACCATGCGCACCACGCTGGTAACGCATCTCGCGCTCTGCAAGACACTGTGGCGCTATCTGAAGCGGTACGTGTAGCGATGGAAAAAGCGGATAACGACACACTGATCCTAGTCACTGCCGACCACAGCCACGTATTTACCATCGCCGGTTATCCTGTGCGAGGTAACCCAATCCTTGGTTTGGTTCGCGGTGTAGATGATAGCGGTGAAGCCGCAGCCACCTATACCACCGACAGCAACGGGATGCCGTATACCACCTTAGGTTACGCTAACGGTCCAGGATTTGGTTTTGGTAGCGATGCGATGAATACCGATAGCTATCGTCCAGATCTGAACCTATACAACGTCACTGACGTGGACTATCGCCAAGAAGCAACTGTGCCGATGGACAGTGAAACTCACGCGGGTGAAGACGTAGCCGTGTATGCACGTGGTCCTGGTGCTCAGTTGGTCACCGGTTCAGTCGAGCAAAACTTGCTGTTCCACGTGATGAACTACGCTGGCGATTTGGCTGCTCGTGCCGAAGCGAATCAAAACTAAGTAAGTAGGTGATGGCCACCGCTGATGCTCAAAATGCATGACGGATTGAGCCACTGAGTAGCGGCCATCACTTTTGGAGTTTTTATGAAATTTTCACATTCAATCTGCGCTTTATTCACCCTGCTGAGTTGTAGCACCTTTGCGGCGAACGATACGCAAAGTCTGCCAGTTTGCCCAACCACCTCACATCAACTGAGCCACAACGACACGTTTGGGGTGCAGTACCAACTTTCAGGCGCACAGCACGGCACGCTGCAACTGCTGCGTAGCCAAGCACAAACCGCTTACTACAATCCAGAAAATGGCGTGGCCGAATGGTGGAATTTCGCAATTGCAGATCATCCAAGTTTTATCCGTGTATTTGCCAAGCATCAACGTCGTATCGACTATTACACGGGCGATCTACGCACCCTGAATATCAAGGTGTCGCAAGCTGAAATGGAAAGCTTTGCCACCGCGCAACTGCTAAAACAACTGAGCCACAAAGGCCCAGCGACCTGCGACGGCAGCCAAGTTTATGAAGGTGATGTGAAACAGATGCACTATCGCGTGATATGGAGTGATGAACTTGGTTTACCGTTAGAACTCAGCATTACCCACAACGGCCAAACCAAACAATGGCAAGCACAAAAGCTGATCCCCGCCAATGAAGTTGAGCTGACCTTAAGCCGTTGGCAACAGTTTAGCGATACCGATTACGCCGACATTGGCGATAATGAAACCGACCCGTTTTTGGCACAGATGATCAACCAAGGCTTTGTTGAGCACAGCGAACATGCCGTGTATGACAGCAAGGGCAAGCCAATGCATGGCGAGCATATCCATTAAGCACTTGTCGCGGTAACAGTCAAAAACGCTTATAAAAACATAACGCCGGATAAATCCGGCGTTATTAGTTCTCACTACCAGTGCACTATTTCGCTTTGTCCGACAGCAACAAGGCTTGTTGCAATTCAGGCAGATGAATCATGCTTAGCAGCTCTTTGCGCTTAGTGCTATTGGCCACCAGCCAACGTTTTCCCAAAAACAGAATAAACTGCTTCAAGCCGTTAGGTTGTGATTCATCGGCGGGCATATCTTGCTTCAACACCATAGTGCAGAATTCAGCGGGATACCCCCACAGCGTCAGCATATATGCACTCACCAGCGCACTATTTTCCAGTGACAACAACGAGTGTTCCGCGGTTAACACCAACGCCGTACTGGATGCGGTGGCATTCTGCAAGCGGGCGTGTTCCTCACAATATTGTTGCGTGGCTACAATTAACCGCCCTAAGCCACTTAACATGGCGGCCGCGAACAGCTCATCAACATGATCCGCAGGCAGATCGAGGTACTCAGCAATATGTCGAGATAACCGCGCATGTGCCAAAGCAGATTCGTTAATGCAACGCAGCTGCTCCTCCGGCAAGCGACAGCTCAGCGTGGTATCCACCAACATTGAGATAATAATTGCCTCGGTCAGCTTAGAACCAAGGCGCATTATCGCTTCGAAAATTGACGTGGTCTTACGGCCAAAGCCAAAAAATGCTGAGTTGGCATACTGCAACAACTTGCCACTCAACACTGAATCTTGTGAAATCAGTTCCGCGAGATCTTCAATATCGAGTTCGGGATCGTTCAGAATTCGCTTAAATTGGATCAGCAATTGCGGCATAGCCGGCAACTCCTGCAAACACCCTAATATTTGACGCTCCGCCGCCGTAAACGGCAGCAGCTTTAAACGCTCGGCACAGCTAAACAGGTAAACCAGATCTTGCTCTTTATAAGGCTTACCAATCATAAAATGACTACAGTGATACAAGCTTTCAAGCACTGCGGGTGAGGTGTCGCCAGTCAGCAATACCCGAATAGCAGACGGCATTTTCTCACGCACTTGTTTAAGTAGTTCATTCCCTCGAATACCTGGCATCACATAATCACACACCACAATATCCACCGGCTGTTTGCAGCTGGCTTGCCATTGAGTAGGTTCGGTCGACAGGTAGATACGCCACTCTGGTCTGATCCGCCGCGCAGCGCGTTGCAGAGCTTTTAACACTAACGGGTCATCATCAACAAAGAGTACCGTCAAGGGCTCCATACTCTTCTCCAACAGTAGTGACAGCTGAGAAATTTAGCCACGATGAATTAGGCGGCTATCAACTTGATAATACGAAGTTTACAACATAAATTTAATTCGTGAGGTTAATTCGCGGCTTTTACAGGGTAGACATAATGCCTAATCAAGAAAATGAACCCCAAGCCACCATCCTATGCGTTGACGATGAGCGCAGTATTCTCAAATCATTACAACGATTATTCGTAGGCAAACCCTATCAGGTCAAGTTAGCTGATAGCGGTCAAGCTGCGCTTAAAATCATGGAAGAACAGCAGGTACAAGTGATTATCAGTGACATGCGGATGCCACAAATGAGCGGTGCCCAGTTTTTAAGTGAAGCCGCCAAAATGCAGCCGAACTCCTATCGCATCTTGATGACGGGTTATGCGGACTTGGCCTCTACTGTCGCCGCAATCAACATCGGTAAAATTCATCGCTACGTGCAAAAGCCATGGGATAACGCGGAGCTGATTGAGTTAGTAGAAGACGGCCTCAGCTATTTTCGGCTGCTGATGGCCAACAAGCAGCTAACCGCCAAAGTCGCACGGCAAAACACGCAACTTAAAGAACTCAATCAAAACCTTGAAGCGGTGGTCGACCAGCGCACTAAACAGCTGATACGAACGATCAATCAAGTCAAAACCCTGCTCGCCGATCGTGAAACAGAAAATAGCGCCATTTTGGAAGTGCTATACAACATCATCAGTATCAATCCGCAGTTAAGCGGTGACTACGCGCGGCATGTATCACACACTGCAGCCGAATTGGCCAGAATGGCTAAGTTGGACCAAGAGCGCTGCCATGTCATCGGACAAGCCGGGCTTTACTGTGAGTTAGGTAAACTCAGTTTTCCGACCCAGATGCTCGAAAAACCGGTTCATAAAATTGCCGGTGCTGAGTTGAACTCCTATTTAACCCACCCGCAAATGGCAGAAGATATGTTACGCCCGGCGGTTCATCTGCAAGCCATGTCAGATATCATTGCCTATCAATACGAAAAATATAATGGCAGCGGCACGCCGAAACAACTCAGTGGCAAGACAATTCCAGTCGGCTCACGTATTCTCGCAGTCGCGCGCGATTTTTGGGCGCTCGTGTTCCAACAGTTAAACCCAAAAGAAATGAGCCATGAAGAGGCCTACGAGTTTTTAAAACGGCAACAAGGCGTAGTCTATGACCCTGATATCATCAAATTACTGGGTATGATGCTTGCGAACACGAGCAAGGTAGCAGAACCTGAGATGAATAATGAAGGACGTCCTCTCGACCAAGTTGCTATCGGGATGAAGTTGAAGCGCAATCTCTACAACAGCCGACAAATGCTGATGCTACCCAAAGGTCATGTGATCACCCAAGAATCGATAGATCATTTACGCCAGTATCTACTAAGCCACCGAGAAATATTACGATTAGACGTGGAGTAAACTTGCGCTCGGTTAACCACAGCCATCACGTTCAACGTGGCAAGCCGCCACGTTTTTATCGTTATTAGGAGGAGGTCATTGCTGCCAAAGAGGCCTTTTTCTCTCGTTCTATTACGTGCGCTTCTGTTAAGAAGGGCAGATAAATATCAAAAGTGGTACCCACACCTTTCTCGCTAGTCACCTTCATTTCGCCTTCATGCTTTTGCACAATTGAATAAGAAAGTGACAATCCCAGTCCAGTACCGCTGCCAACCGGCTTGGTAGTAAAGAAAGGATCGAAAATCTTATCAAGATGCTTTTTCTCAATCCCCGAACCAGTATCGCGAATCGACACCACTACACCATCTTCACAGCGTTTAACACTAACGTAGATATCGCCTTTCTCATCAATCGCTTGGGCAGAGTTCACCAACAGATTCATAAACACTTGGTTGAGTTGCATTGGCTGACAATAAATTTCTGGCAAGTTAGCATCGTAATCACGATGAACTTCCACTTTGTATTTCAGCTGGTTACTGACAATTTTCAGGGTATTTTCCATCCCTTCCGTTAGATCTGAGTATTGCCAATCACTATTATCGACATGAGAAAACGACTTGAGGTTTCTAACAATCGCAGCCACCCGCTCCGCCCCTTCCAACGACTCATTGACTAAATCGATAATATCTTCCTTGATGAATGCATATTGCTGCCGTTCTAAAAAATCCGACTTAAGCTGTTTGTAGGTGGTTGAAGCAGATTTATCGATCACCTTTTCGGTGAACTCAATAATTTTAATGAGATTGCCAACATAGTCTTGCAGACTCTGTAGGTTAGAGTTGATAAAGCCGATGGGGTTATTAATTTCGTGTGCCACGCCCGCAGCCAACTGACCGATCGAGGCCATCTTTTCTGCTTGTAGCAACTGGCCTTGCGCCATTTCTAATTTTTTAATTAAGGCGCGCTGCTCAGCGTGTTCCGTTTCAAGTTGTTCAGATAACGCTTTTTGCGCATTAAAGTATCCTGCAAGCGCGGTCACATCATGCAAGATCAAACAAATGGACTGTACCTCGCCGTTTTCGATATCCAGCGGAACAATCTCCATATTTTGATACATCATGGTTTCTTCGCCGGTGATCGGGCGGCTACTTTTGAACTTGAAGATATGTGGCCGATGCTGCCAGTAGGAAAAGCTCGGATTGTTAAGTACAAACACGCTATTTAGCTTCTTTTTCAAAAAACGTGCTTCGTCTTTAAACAATTCAAGAATGTTTTGCCCTGCAGCTTGTTCAACAGGAATATCCATTCGATCCGCAAAAAAACTGTTCCAATAACGAATATTGAACTCTCTATCGAGTACACAAATACCTAACGGTAATTTATCTACTAACGCGCTGCAGCCGAGTACATCTACCATTTGGTTACTCCAACAGCGAATTCAGACGTTCTATCAGGCTTTGTACTGAATGTTCTTCTAAACAGATCAAGACATTAGAGCGGAATTCAGATTGTTCAACATTAAATTCCACTTCCATCAACAAGGCACTGTCCCAGCGAAATTGATCGGTTTTTTCAGCAGTCGGAAAATAGGATGTTGGCATACTGAGGTTAGCTTTCAGTCCAAGTTGCTCAGTAAACCCTTTTAAACAAGCTCCCGCCAAAATGTTAGCCAACTCCAGCATGAGTTCTTCGGTGGCGGATTCATCCAGCGGCAAGTCATAGTCCATCAAGGATGCAATTGCATCTGCACCATCTTTAGATAACAAGGTTATCACTTCGCCGTGAAGTCCACCCAAAAACGATTGACGGGTAAACCAATTCACATCCGTTGATTCAAAAATACGCGCAAACTCTTCCGGCGTTACCGACACAATATGAGGAATCGACAGAGTTATCTTAGTCTCAATCAGCTTGGCCAACTCATTGGCGGCTTGCCCCATTGAGATATTCATTAACTCCTGCAACACATCACGCTGATCCTCGCCGAGATGTGCTTTCATATCAGCCCCACCTCTAACAAGGCCTGACGGAGTTCATCGGCTGCGAGGGGTTTTTTCAAAAAACGATAGGCTCCGAGTGAGTTCACTAACTCTACTGCTTCTGGCTGAATATCGGCGCTGATAACAATCACCACGGTTTTATTGTGATGTTCGTTGAGGTACTGCAATACTTGAAAACCATCCATTTCAGGCATGGTGAGATCTAGAAATAACACATCTGCTAGACCGGCTTTCACAGCATCGATGGCCTCTTTACCGTTCGAGGCCTCGTGCACAGTCACATCCCAGTCGGGAGGCAAAGCGCGCCGAACGGTTTTTCGAGAAAAGGCCGAATCATCGGCTATGGTGACAGGGACCGGCATAGTTTCTCCTTGTGAGAGTTGGGAAAACCTTTTTGCTCTGTTAAAAAGTATTTTCGCGACTTGCTAGTTTGTCAAAGAAACTGCCTTATACCTTTTGATATTGACTTGAGATTTAATGAGTTAAGCAGAGTTAGTTATCGCCATTGGCAAGCTTTACGACATTACTAGCCCGAAAGTATCGCTCAGCAAATAGCGCCGCAGGTACAGGTTTAGAAAAGTGAAAACCTTGGTAAAAATCGCAGCCGAACATCAGCAAATACTGCTTCTCAGCCTCAGATTCAATCCCTTCCGCCACCGTGGTTAACTCCATGGTGTTGGATAACGAAATAATCGCATTCACTATGCCCTGCTTCTTGGCATCGGTATCAATATCGGTCACGAAAGCGCGATCAATCTTGAGCGTATCAATAGGGAAATCAAAAAGATAAGACATACTTGAATAGCCAGTACCAAAGTCATCAATGGCAATACTCACCCCTAATGCTTTTAATGCTCGCAAGGTGGAGACGGTGTACTCAAGATCGCCCATCGCTACTCGTTCAGTAATTTCCAACTCCACCAATGCCGCTGGCACTTGATAGCTTTGCAGCAGATATTGCAACTCCTCGACAAACTGTGGCCGTTGGAACATGGGCAATGACATGTTTAGCGCAATGGGTTTGACATCAAACCCTTGGCGACACCACTCACCGAGCTGGGTGACGACCGCGCACAGCACCCAACGATCAATCTGCACAATTTGCCCTGACTCTTCCGCTTGCGGAATAAACTCAGCCGGAGAGATGGCGCCACGTTCAGGGTGATACCAACGCACCAGCGCCTCAGCACCAACAACGACATTGTCAAAAATGCGCACTTTGGGCTGATAATGCAGCACAAATTCGTTATTTTCGATGGCGCGGGCTAAATCATATTTGAGCCTAAATTTGGCCATCGCTTGGGTCTGCATCTCAGCAGAGAAAAAGGCGTAGGTTGCTCGGCCTGCAGCCTTAGCACGATACATTGCCGCGTCAGCATTTCCCACAATCTGATCGAGAGTTGCACCGTCAGTTCCAGAAATCGCAATACCGATACTACAACCAATATTGACCGTTTGTTGACCGATGTTAAATGGACTACTGATGGCATTAATGAGCCGCTCCGCTTGCTCAACCGTTGACGCTGAATCGTATTGGCTCAACAGTAAAAATTCATCACCGCTAAAACGAAACAGCCATTCAATCGGGGTTAACAACCGCTGTAAACGTAAAGCGACGGCTTTAAGTACCTCATCACCAAATTGGTGCCCCATGGCATCATTGACGTGTTTAAAGTCATCTAAGTCAATAAACAACACCGCAAGTTGTTTGCCACGCTCATGCACCTGCTCCACTACATCACCAAATTGCTGCTTTAAGCTATTGCGGTTTGCCAGCCCGGTTAAGGTATCAAAGTTAGCAAGACGGCGGGCGTTTTCAGTCGCATGCCATTGCGCGGTTGTATCTTCCATCACCGCAATAAAATGCTCGGCCTCACCCAATTCATTGCGCACCTCTGAAATAGTGCCGCGCTGAATATACAGCTCACCATTTTTCTTTTTATTCCAAAACTCGCCAGACCAATGACCGTGTTGCTGCAGTTGCCGCCACAGCTTTTCATAAAATGCATCATCTTGGCGGCCAGATCTTAACATCCGCGGGTTTTTCCCAATCACTTCCTCGAGGCTGTAGCCTGTAATGCGACAAAATGCTGGATTGACTTTGATGATTTGGCCGTGCAGATCGGTGATAACAATCGACTCTTGACCGCATTCAAACACTTCGTTGATGAGCTTAAGCTGCTGCCGACTTTCTAATGCATTCAACGCAAAGCTGATGGTTTTTACCAGCTTTTCAAACAGTGCGGTTACCGCTTCATCAAACACAAACGCCGTAGAATCAAATACTGTCAATACCGCATAGAGCTTGCCTTGCTTATAAATCGGAAAGGCATAAATCTGCTTGTAGGAACAGCTATGGTCACAGTTGCGGCAGATCTGGGCATTGTTGAACGATTGAAAACCGGAATGCTCAGTCAAACGCTGAGGATCAACCACTAAGGACAGCCCAGTTTCGATACATTTATTCGCTGGATAGATGTATAGCTGCGATACCTTGGCTTCGCGTTGTTCTAACTGGTTTTGCTCATCAAAGGAACACACCGCAATACTGGTTTGTTCGAGACCAATCTTATGGGTCACGATGCGGCAAACTTTTTCAAAGACTTCAGCTTCTGAAAAATTATCACCCACCATCTCTTGGTTAATCGCACTTAAGGCTTCATACATCCGCTTGCTGCGACGCATCCGGTTAAAGGTACGATAACGTTCGCTGAGCAATGACGAAATAAGCAGGTTAAGACTATGAATCGATAGGATCAGCAGCGCTAAAAGCAGGTAATTGTGTACGCCTTTGGCGCGTAGCAAGGTTATCTGTACCTGCTCAAACTGGTAAACAGTAAGTAGCGCTGAACTCACTAACATCCACGCATTGAAACGCAGAGAAAATTTGACCGCAAAGAAGCCAAACATCGGCACAAAAATAAAGCTTTCGGGCGGTACGCCATGCTCTCGAATCCAACTGTCGTTAAACACGGCGAGAATCAATCCAATCGCCAAACACCACAGCAATAGATTGAGATAGTTAGATACTGCGGGCTTGCGGTTAGTCACCCGCATCAACAGGATTAGTGAGCTAAATAATACTGACGACAGTGCCAAATTACTGAACCAGTAACCCCATTGCAGTGAAAAAACGACAGTCTCAGACGGCAGCACCACGGCCGGCAAAAATGCCAATAGCGCACTGGGCACCACACAGCCAAGAAACAGAAAATTAAACGCTACTTCCATGCGTTCAAAGTTTTGGCTTTCCCAATGAAAGATGCGAAATAGAAAGAAGCCCACCATGCCTTGCAACCAATAGCTCAGCGAGAGGATGACGGCATCTGCAAGTCGATGTTGGTAGAGAGTGAGATTGAGCAATAAGCTAAGGATTAGTATGCCAAAGATAAAAAAGCCATCTTTGACCATAGGGCGAGGTAACATCAACATCACCGCGACGACCATAGCACCTGCAGGGTCGATAACTGCCAAGGCATTGGGATGTGCAAAAAAACTGGCCACTAATATCGAAATTAGACCATAAAGCAGTACCCAAGGGGCACGATATTCTTGAAACATTTGGCTCAAGTTTAGCGTGAGCTTGTCCAAGCGATTTCTCATAGTTGCATCACTAGCGATTCACATTTTCCAGCGATAAGTGAATAGCTGACTCCATTAATTTGATACAGGTTCGTCCTTGTAAAAACATCCCTCAAAAGGACATGAGTTGTCGGTGCCAAACAGAGCTTACCAAGCTGAGGACAGATCGATGCTATGAGATATTTAGTTAAGGCTCAATTAATAGACAATGGAAATTCTGGATCTGCTAGAAAGATCACGCAGTTATCAAACATCTGGAGCAATAAAGCATGACAACCTTGATTTATTGTACGTAATTCATATTTACTGTTCTGTGATAAAAACGAACAAATGGTCATAATTCAGTGATATCACGGGCAACATCTTCTAATGAGATGATCCGCCCTACAGCGCCCATCTCGATCGCTTCTTTTGGCATACCAAATACCACGCAACTGGCTTCATCCTGAGCAATGGTGTCTGCGCCTGCACTGCGCATTTGCTTGAGACCTCGCGCGCCATCATCCCCCATGCCAGTCAGGATATAACCCGCAGCATCTTTGCCTGCAACCGTTGCAACCGATCGAAACAACACATCAACAGATGGCTTATGACGATTTACCAGTGGACCATTGATCACTTTTACACTATATCGAAAACCTGTTTTGACAAGCTGCATATGACGACCACCGGGGGCAATCAAAGCTCGCCCGGGCATCAGTAGGTCATTATCTTCCGCCTCTTTTACTTCAATCTGACACAGGGTGTTGAGTCGTTGAGCAAACATTGCGGTAAATTTTTCTGGCATGTGCTGCACAATAACAATCCCCGGCACATCAACCGGTAATGCAACCAAAATTCTTTCCAACGCCTGCGTTCCCCCCGTAGAGGTACCAATTGCAACAACATTACGTTTATGTGGTTTCGCGGCTATGTTAGGTACAGGTTGCGGCTTTGACTGAGGAGGTCTGACGGCTGCTTTCACAATATTTTTTAATCGTGCCGAGGCTGCGGCCTTAACCACACTCACCACATCATTGGCGCTATCTAGCAAAAAGCTTTTGAGCCCCATCTTGGGTTTAGTAATCACCCCAAAAGCCCCTATCGCCATTGCTTTTAACGTGACATCAGCGCCTTGCTCTGCAAGTGTTGAACAAATAATTACCGGGGTAGGACGCTGCTGCATAATTTTCTGCAAAAAGGTGATGCCGTCCATTCGCGGCATTTCAATGTCTAGCACAACGACATCTGGCCATTCTTTTTCCATTCGGCGCATCGCAAAAATCGGATCAGCAACCGACGACACCGTGGCAATAGCTGCATCCGCCAGTAACAACTCGGTCATGACCTGACGCACTACCGCAGAGTCATCCACGATAAGGACATTGATCCCCGCACTACCCTTTGCTAGCAACATATTCCACCATCAGTGTCATCAGTTTGCTTTACCGTATTGCACCCAAACGTTTCCCGTCGCCAATTCAAAAACAATTTTACGATAGCGACGACCACCCACATCTTCCGCTTTAATACTAAATCCTGATTTCACAATTTGCGTACGCCCGTAACAGATATTAGCATCCGCTACGTTCAACTCTGGATGATATTTGTCTTGTAGACGTATGACATGACTGCCGCCGAACATTTTTACCTGAAAATCTGAAGGCTTATGGCCAGCGCTCTCGATCTGTTCAATAAAGAAGTTAATTGCATCGCTGCCATAGTAGCCGATGGGATGATGGCCATTTTTTACGTAGTTATCTCGATTAGGCAGCAAGAAGTGGCACATTCCACCGACTTTTAATCTCGGGTGCCAAAACGTCAACGCGACACAGGAACCAAGCAGGGTATGTACCACCAAATTAGATTCATGCCACTCAAAATGCAGTTCCGCGGGTTGCAATACAATGCGTCGATGACCATTAACGCCTGGATATCCTTTCATAGCGATTATCCAGCGATATAAACAGAAGGCCGTATTAACGTCAGCTTGTCGCTAATCCCATTTAAACTTTCAGCATGCCCGATTAACAGATGGCCACCGGGCTTAAGGTGCCGCAACACATTTTCTACAACATGAGTTTTTGACTGCAAATCAAAATAAATCATTACGTTACGAAGAAACACCAAATCAAAGCTACCTAAACTTTCCGGCGGTTGTTGCAAGTTAGCTTGACTGAAATGCACATGCCGACGTAACTCTTGTTTGATTTTAAACGTGCCTGCTTTAGCACCTGCACCTTTTAAACAATATTGATGCAACATCGCAGTGGGAATATGGTCTATTCTTGTGAGCGGATAGACCCCTTTACTGGCTCGCTCAATCACCTCCACGTTGATATCGGTGCCAATAATTTCCCACAAACCGCTATGATGGGTCGCCAACTCCATTGCGAGGGAATATGCCTCTTCTCCGGTAGAACTCGCAGCACTCCAACAACGTAATTTACGCCCTTGTTTTAAAGGTAAAATCACTTCACGAATAAAATCGAAATGCGCGATTTCCCGAAAAAAGAAAGTCTCGTTAGTGGTTAATAGATTAAGCGCTTTTTGCCGTTCAGTGACCGACAATGGATGCTTATGATTCGCAATAATATCAAGATATTGGTGAAAGCTAGTCAGGCGTAATTCGCGCAGACGACTACCTAACCGGCTGGTCACTAATGCTTTTTTGTTATCTGATAAACGAATACCAGCGATGTCATACACCCAACGACTGATCTGCTCAAACTCCTTATCTCGCAGCTCAATGGGTGTATATCCCGTGAGATTCACAGGCGTGGCAGTCATTAAGATAATCCTTCATCCATGGCCATATCTCGCACCTGTTCCATCAACGCCATCTCTTCAATGGATAGCACTCTGTCTTCAGCAAGAATGATGACAAAGTCATCGTCGATCTTACCCATGGCCTTGATAAAGTCCGTACGAATACTTGCGCCAAAACTAGGTGTACTGCGTAAGTTATCGCCTTCAATTTCAAGTACTTCGGACACACTATCGACCATGACACCAATAACTTGTTCGGTGTCTTCGTGTTTTATCTCAACAATCACAATACACGTGCGACGAGTGACAGTGCCAGCCAATAATCCAAAGCGATTGGCTAAGTTCACGACAGGAATCACCTCGCCACGAAGATTGATAACCCCCTCGATAAACGCCGGCATCATGGGCACTTTCGTCACTTTGCCATATTCCAAAATCTCTTTTACATGCAAAATACCAAAGGCATAGAGCTCTTGATTCAGGAAGAAGGTCAAATACTGCGACGTTTGATCATAATTAGCATAATTCGCCTCAGCCACTGACTGCTTTGCCGGCACCAGACTTTTACTGCGATTACTCTGTGTCATGAGTGCCTCCTAAAAGCGAACATACTCTCCGTCAACATCATCGTTTTCTTCTATTAAAGATTTGGAAGAAACCTTGTGCTTGGCGGTAGCCACTTTAATCGCTTGCCGATTACGTCCTTGAGCCGTCTTAAAGAAGGTCATAAGCTGCTGCAATTGTTGCGCTTGGCTACTCATCTCTTCGGCTGTTGACGCCAACTCTTCCGAGGCAGATGCACTTTGTTGAGTAATGCTATTAAGCTGTTCCATCGCTTGATTGATTTGTGTAGCACCAGTGGATTGCTCGATAGATGCGGCACTGATTTCTTGCACCAAATCTGACGTACGTTCGATAGACGGCACCATTTCTTGTAACAACTTGCCAGCTTGTTCAGCTAACCCAACGCTGTTTTTGGCCACTTCGCCTATCTCTTGTGACGCAATCTGACTGCGCTCGGCTAGCTTACGAACTTCAGCAGCAACCACGGCAAATCCTTTACCGTGTTCACCTGCTCGTGCCGCTTCAATCGCCGCATTTAACGCTAACAAGTTGGTTTGATAGGCAATGTCGTCAATAATGCCAATCTTTTCGGCAATGGATTTCATGGCGGAAACCGTTTTCTCTACCGCCGATCCACCTTCACGAGCCTCTTTCGCAGCCTTTGATGCCATACCATCAGTTACTTTGGCATTTTCCGTATTTTGTTCAATTGACGCTGACATCTGCTCAACCGATGAAGTCGTTTCTTCAACACTTGCCGCTTGTTCGCTCGCGCCTTGGCTTAACGACTGCGAAGTGGCAGATACTTCTTCTGAGGCCGATGCAAGCGCATCACTGGCACTATTAACGTCACCGACAATCTGCGATAGCTTGCGCACCATGTTTTGGATGTTCGCCACAAGGCTGGTTTGATCATTTTCACGCAGATCAAACTTCACGGTTAAGTCACCTTCAGAGATATCTTTGACCAATGCCGCAGCATAATTTGGCTCACCGCCTATCTGCAGTAGTACCGAGCGCGTGATGATGTACCCAACAATTATCCCCAGTATCAAGGCGATCGCGCTGACGGTTAACAACAACCATTGAGCCCTGTCATTCGACGCCACTAGTTGAGGACCAAGCGCATCTTGCTGGCTCTTAATTTCTGAGGTCAATTCCTGTAAAAGACTGGCGATGTTTCTGCCACCGGTAGTCAATTGATTATCCATCAAGCTATTGCGCTGATTGATGGTTTCTACTAGGTCGTTGAACGTTTTAATATAAAGGTCACTGGACGCTTCAATACCGCGCAAGATTTCTTTCTCTTCGGCAGAGGTCATTAGCGATTCCAATTGGCGTAGGTCACCGTCAAATTTCATGTGTTCGCTCTCAACTCGCTGTACGTTTTCGTCAACGTTTTCGTCAAGAAACTTTACAACGTATAAACGCATTAACAGCAGATTGCGCAAGGTTGCCCCCACGTTATAAGAAAGTTCTGCATTCGTGGTGTCTTTTGCCGATTTCAACAAGGCTGTCATCCGGCCTTCCATTTCCGGCCCTAGACGATCTAACTGACTTTTTACCAGCGCTTGGCGTTTGTTCGCGAGCGCCACAATTTTGTTAAACGCCTCATCATATAGCCCAAGCTCTTTTTCCATTTGTGCATAAAGTTTAAGCTGAGAGTCCTCAACAACCATCTGCTTCGCATTAGGAATTAACTCCAATAGCTCCGTCCAACGTTGCCGTTGGACTTGCAGTGCTTGTTCAGAAGGTTTTGAATAGTAATAAAGCGTTGCGATGCGCATCGATAGCATATTGGCCTGAATTCTGCCTGCTTCGACAGCATTGCGCGCATAACCTCGATAAGTGTTAAAACCACTATCTGCGGTATACAGCGCATTAAAAGAGATAATCACGGCCAATGTGAGAAGTAGTAACACAATCCCAAATCCGCCCCCGAGTTTTACGCCAAGTTTCATGTTTTTCAGCATATCCCTGTACCTTTTCAAAACCGCTGTTTGCTATTTATTGACGCACTATCAACGCCTGTACTGCAGTTGTTCACACTCAATGATAGAGTTCATTAATCCGTGAATATCGAGAATCAATGCCACCGAGCCATTGCCCATGATGGTGGAACCACTAATACAACCTACTCGAGAAAATAATTTGCCTAATGGCTTGATAACTGTTTGAAATTCCCCAAATAATCTATCTACAACGATACCGGCATACTGCCCAGCTGATTGCACAACAACGACACTTTGGCGCCGAGGGCGTGGGCCACTAATCTCCAAACAGTCCCGCAAAAAAATGAGCGGCAAGACTTGCCCTCGCAAATTCAGATAAGGCTCGTCGTCTTGCGCAATCGCGGAACCGTTAAGCTCTAAACATTCCTGCACTAAATCCAGCGGCAACACATATTGTTCGTCGGCAACACCAATAACGAATCCATCAATGATGGCTAAGGTCAACGGCAGAATGATGCGCATCGTTGAACCAACGCCTTGCTCACTTAGCACTTCGACGCGGCCCCGTAAGTCACTGATATTACGTTTAACCACATCCATCCCTACTCCTCGCCCCGACAAATTTGACACTTGTGCGGCTGTCGAAAAACCGGGTTCAAAAATGATGTTGAATAGCTCTTCATCGCTCAGATTTGCGTTTTCTTCCAGTAGACCTTTTTCAATGGCTTTTTGACGGATCACCTGTGGATCTAATCCTTTGCCGTCATCGCCTACCTCAATCACAATATTGCCGGAGTCATGGAATGCATGCAGAGAAATGACTCCACATTCGGGCTTGCCTAATTCAAAACGGCGTTGCTGTGATTCGATGCCGTGATCAATGGCGTTGCGGACTAAGTGCATCAACGGATCGCCAATCTTTTCCACGACTGATTTATCTAACTCCGTATCAGCTCCGCTAATTTGCAGTTCAATTTCTTTATCCAACTCTTTGGCAATATCTCGCACGACTCGCTGGAAACGACTAAACGTTGCCCCAATGGGCACCATTCGCAGTTTGAGCGCGGCATCGCGAACTTCTTCAAGTAGATTATTGAGAATGGAAACCGACTCACATAATGAAGAGTCACCAAAATTTTCAGCCATCAACGAGGTGCCAGCACCTGCGGTCACAAGCTCGCCGACGAGGTTGATCAAATGGTCAAGCTTGTCAGCATCAACCCGAAGACTCTTTTGTTCTTTCGCGAGTGATTCACGCACTTTGCTTTGTTTGTTTAATGCGGCATCTAACACCGGATTCAGTGATGCATCTTGCTGTGCAATGATTTCGCCAATAGGAGCATTCTGTACCTGCTGTTGCGTCGTTAGTGCACGCGCTAATTCCGCCTCAGTTAATGCGCCACATTCCACTAAGATTTCACCTAGCCTTTGATCAATTTCTGGCATAGATTCAATCAGTTGAATGTATTCAGTGAGTTGGCTATTCGGTGCGATGATGTGAATTTCGCTATCTTCTTTAACGAATTCAAAAACATCTTCGATCTCTTGCTTGCTTGCTGAAGATGCAAACTGAAGATCAAACCCCAGATAGCAACTTTCACTGTCATATTGTTCAATGGGGGGAATAAACTCAGACAACGGCGTGATGGTTTGAACTTTTCCGAGAGAACCGAGGAAGCTGATAAATGACAAGGGATCCATGCCATCACGAAAAGAATTTAGACCGAATCGAACGGAAATATGCCAGCACTCATTGTGTACCGCATCAGATGTCATTCGCTCAAATTTTGGTGAGACATTCGCAAGCTCAGTCGCCATTTTTGCAGGTGCTTTGTCAGCAGCATCAGGCTGGACGAGGTATTGATTCAATTGACTTAACAGTTGTGACCCAGACTGCTTAATCTCACCATCCACCTCCTCTTCCGCCTCTGCACAATCCACCAGAATGGCAATATGATCACGGCACTGCAGCAGTAATGAGACCAGCGCATCATCCGCCTGCAACTGATGATTACGCATGCGATCTAAGACGCTTTCAACCACATGGGTAAACGCCACAATTACATCAAGATTAAAGATGCCAGCAGAGCCTTTGATGGTATGAGCGGCACGGAAGACCGCATTCAGGCTTTCCTGTAGTGAATCCTCTTCAATACCCTCCAGTTGCAACAGTTGGGTTTCCATATCTTCCAACAGCTCGCGACTTTCAGTAAAAAACGTTTGCAGTGCAGCATCCATGTTCATTCTGCTGTTTCCTCGCAAAAAGCAGCTATACGTTCCCTGACAGCACTACAGGGTCATCAAACCAATTCAATAATCCCAACGACTCAAATAGCCGCAGCACTGATGCAGAGTGGTTGACCATGCTAAAAGGTCGACCTAAACGCTGACGTTCGATACGAGCCAACATCAGCAGTTGCGCCCCACTGCTATCGATTTCGCTCACCGAGTTAAGGTCAATCACCAGTTGTTCAGCACTGCCTATTAACGGCAATAGCGCTTGCGCGAGTGCTTCAATGTCATAAATGGTCATCTCCCCCTCGAGAAGCACTACATTCACACCTTGGTCAACGTCATGTTTCAGCATAGACAGCTCCTTTTAGGGCATGATCAACTTACCAACCGCTGCCATAAGTTGCTGAGGATTAAATGGCTTTACGACCCATGCTTTAGCGCCCGCGGCTCGTCCTTGTTCCTTTTTGGCAGCCTCTGATTCAGTTGTCAGCATGATGACCGGGGTGAACTTGGTATCTGGCCGAGCTTTTAACTCTTTAAGCAGAGTGATACCGTCCATATTGGGCATGTTTACGTCACTAATGACCAAATGTACGCGAGCTCCCGTCAGTTTATTTAGCGCATCACGTCCATCGCAGGCTTCGATGGTGGCATATCCAGCACTTTTTAATGTCATGCTTACCACCTGCCGAATTGACGCTGAGTCATCCACGACTAAGATTGTTTTACTCATACGCGTATCCCTTAACTCATGGTAAAAACAGTTATTTTTGTTGGAGCGTGCTAAAAGAAAGTCACACCATCATCTTCCTGTACGTCAGTGTTACCCCCTGAGTGAATATGATGCTGCTCGATCATGGTGTAACGCTGCTTCATGTTGTCTAACCATACGTCCACATTAAAATCTTCAAGAACCTGTGCCGGTGCATCTTTGAACTGCCCCACCATGTGATGTAAATCATCCAAATTAGAATCGATCGTTTGCAGTACTTGGCTGACACGATCTTGAAATTGCAGTTCCATAATCACACCACTAATGGAATGGCGGACTTGCTCAGCATCTTCAAGCAGCGCATTAGATTGCTGCTCCATCGTTTGAACGACGTCGGTAAAATGGGATATCACCGCATCAATACATTTTTCGGTGTGTTGAAGTTGCTCATTCTCAACATCCATAGCATGTTGGGCAGTACTAAACGTGCTCTCTATTGCCTCATTAACCAAGGTGACTTTTTCGGTCATTTTGGAGGCGGTTTCTTG
This sequence comes from Shewanella avicenniae, assembly GCF_017354945.1. Taxonomy (NCBI): domain Bacteria; kingdom Pseudomonadati; phylum Pseudomonadota; class Gammaproteobacteria; order Alteromonadales; family Shewanellaceae; genus Shewanella; species Shewanella avicenniae. Next base: position 3,628,856 of record NZ_CP071503.1, read on the forward strand.
CGAGCGAATTGACAGCGAACGCACTTCATCAGCGACCACGGAGAATCCTCTACCAGATTCGCCCGCCCGCGCGGCTTCAATGGCGGCATTTAATGCCAGCAGGTTAGTATTTTTGGCGATAACCACAACTCCTGCCGCCATGGCGCTAAGTTCGGTGGTATACGTTTCGAGATGGCGCATCTGATCTAACATCGCGGCACGAGTGGCTTGGGTTTCTCTAAGCGCTGATACGGCTTCAGCTAAGCTGTTACTACTGCTACGAATGACATCGACAATGTGGACATCACTATTGTTAGAATTTAACGCAGCGGCATGAGATAAACGCTCAGCAAGTTGACCAAACATCGTGGATAGCCCGGCGACAGCGGTGGCCGATTGTTTATCCGCGTAGTTAATATGGCCTTGCCAAATCGGTAATGTTTTTTCGAGCAAAGAAACTAACGGCAATTCAGCGGAAATGGCGGTATTGGACTGCGACTGGTTAGCAGGATCTGCAAGGTCGAGGTTGTTGCTTAGATGAATAATACGTTGAATTGCCCAACTGCTTATCGTTGCGCCTATTGCTGCGGCAATAGCAAATGCGATCCATTCACTACCAGTTAATCCAAATCCGGCCAGCGCAATGCCTACAAGTATCAGAGGCGCTGTAACAGTCACAACTATCCATAGCAACATGTAAATAATTCATCCATAAGATGTGCAAAATATCGTCAATAAAGTATTGCAGAACATTTTCACTCCACAAGTTAATTTCAGTATATTTTTTAAACACATATAAAAAACTATCGATAATTTACTTACATTTCATGAGGTTATATTTAGACGTTTGTTGCAGTGTCCTCTGCTACACGAATCAGCAATAGTTCACTGTTTTATATATAGATTATTGATAAATTGAGGTGGCAACTCACAGGCTGACTGAATAGCCACTGATTTCCTAGACACCTTTTAGTTAGATAAACTAGCTAAAAAAGAGGTGTCCATGAGCAATAAACGTTACCCCGAACAATTCAAAATCGAAGCAGTGAAACAAGTCACTATTGCCGGCCATTCTGTTGCTGACGTTGCTCAGCGTTTAGGTACCACCACACACAGTCTTTACGCTTGGATTAAGCGCTATGGTCCAGATTCCGAGGAACACCTTCAGCAGTCTGCTGAGTCCGCCGAAATTCGACGACTACAAAAAGAGCTTAAGCGCGTTACTGAAGAACGTGACCTGTTAAAAAAAGCCGCGGCGTACTTCGCAAGCCACCCCGAGTAAGATACGCCTTTATCCAAGAACATCATCACAGCCACTCTGTGCGACAACTGTGTCAGCTGTTTGATGTTCATCCGAGCGGGTATTACGCGTGGAGAAGTTGCACCAAGTCGAAGCGACAACGAGATAATGAACGGCTGACAGGTCAACTCAAACATTGTTGGCTTGAGTCTGGTGGCGTCTATGGATACCGCAAACTTCATCGAGATCTGCGTGATCTTGGTGAGCAATGCGGTATTAATCGCGTACATCGCCTGATGCAGCGAGCGGGATTGCGAGCACAAGTTGGTTATCGCAAGCCTAGAGCTCGTAGTGGTGAGCAGCATGTTGTAACACCAAATCGTTTAGAACGGCAATTTAACCCCTTAGCGCCGAACAAGGCGTGGGTGACGGATATTACCTATATCAAAACACATGAAGGTTGGCTCTATCTTGGCGCAGTGATGGACTTGTTCTCACGTCGCATTATTGGTTGGTCAATGGGCAGTCGTATCACCAAAGAGCTCGCGCTAGATGCTTTATTAATGGCGGTATGGCGTCGTAAACCTGATGGCAAAGTGCTGGTTCATTCAGATCAGGGAAGCCAATACACCAGCCATGATTGGAATGAATTTTTAAGTGCTCATGGCTTGGAAGGTAGCATGAGCCGTCGAGGCAATTGCCATGATAACGCCGTAGCTGAGAGCTTCTTTCAACTGCTGAAACGTGAACGAATTAAGCGAAAAATCTATGCGACAAGGGACGACGCAAAGATAGATGTGTTTAATTATATTGAGATGTTTTACAACCCAAAACGACAGCATAGTTCCAATGATGGGCTATCACCGTTAGAGTATGAACGTCAGTATTTTAATGAGGCTAAAAGTCGTCTAGTGAAGTAGTGGCGATTCAGACAAATTTGAAATAATCAGCTCACTAGGAAATCCTGCAGATAAAGCGCACACTTACACCAAGGAATGCTAATCAACCAAGGAGCTGTTGCATGTTAATTGACGAGCTAGATTTCGCCGCCCTTTATCACCAACAGATGCAGCAAGCCGGCCGAACCACCAAAGCCCCTGAGCATTGGGATAGCCGCGCAGAAAAAATGGCGGAACTCTGTGCCAATAAACAAGATCCCTATCTGCAGCAATTGCTGGCCAAAATCGATCTCACTGGCGCCAAAAGTTTACTGGACGTGGGATGTGGCCCCGGCACAGTCAGCCTTAATGTGGCCGACAAGCTCAACCATGTGTGCGGTATTGACTACAGTACCGGCATGCTTGAGGTTGCTCAGCGCTATGCCAGCCAACAGCAATTGTCTAATGTCGAGTTCATTCGCCGTGCATGGGAAGATGATTGGCACGATCTGCCCCAATGTGACATTGCGGTTGCCTCACGATCGACCTTAGTGGCTGACTTAAAGGCAGCGATGATCAAACTGAATAATCAAGCCAAGCAACGGGTTTACACCACCCATACTGTAGCAACCTCATTTGTGGATGTGGCGATTCAGCGTGCCATAGGCCGCCCAGTGGTGGAGCTGCCTAACTATATTTTTGCGGTGAATATTCTCTATCAATTGGGAATTTACGCAAAAGTCGACTTTATTCGTGGGCCAAATTGTCGTAATCAAACCAGCAGTTACGAAGCCTTTGCGGAAAGCGTGAGTTGGTCACTGAGCGGCTTATCCGACGATGAACAACAGCGGCTATTTGATTACTACCAAACTCAGAAACGTCATGGCGATGTACTGGTGACCCCCACCAAAGATTGGGCATTGGTGTATTGGGATGTGGTGGATTTAGCTCAACAATAACTGATGTCTGCGTTATTTATCTAAAACATAAGGCTATGGTGCTACCTTCGGCTGCTTGGGCAACATAAATTTTGCCTTTGCGCTGGCGTAGCACAAGCCGTTAGCCACCAGTTCAGCTTCCATCAGGTATATGTTGCGTTTTTGCGCCAACTGCCGCCCAATCACCGTGAGCCGACTACCAATAGCAATCGGCATGTGAAAGCGCACATCAAGGCTTGCGGTCATCGCCTCAATTCCCTGCGCCACTAGGCACTGGGTCATGGCGGCATCAAGCAGCGTGGCCGCAATTCCACCATGCAACACACCCTGATAGCCTTGATAACGTTGATCAACCATAAAGCGGGCTTGTACTTGCTGCGCTCGCATCTGGGTAAACAGCAGATCCAAAGAGGCCGGGTTTTGTTCCGGTGCAGCACATACAATGCATTGATGGTGACTGTCAGCGCGCTTGGTTTTCATCATGCCCTCCTAAAAAAACAGCCACCCCATTGAGTAGCTGTTTCTATCGGCCCTAATCGCTACTTAGTACTCAATGGTAGCCATATGGTACGTCTTATAACCACCGGTTAAATTTTTAGTCTTAAACCCATGTTGTTGCAGCATCCGGCTGGCGACATGGCCACGGAGCCCTACCATACAGGTCACTAAAATCTCTTTATCTTTTGGCAACTCATCTAACCGCTGACGCAGTTGATCTAACGGAATATTGAGCGCATTCGGAAACGCGCCAATTTTGGTTAGCTCAGGCGGATTGCGTACATCTAATAATATCTGCTCATCGGTCATGTGCAGTACATCGTCCACCTGACACACAGGATCAATACCATCAAGCATATTGGTAGCCACCATCCCTGCTTGGTTGATCACATCGCGTGCGGAGCCAAACGGTGGCGCATAGGTCAGCTCCAGATCTTGCAGATCGCGCACCGTTAGCCCTGCCCGTTGCGCCACCGCTAACACATCGATTCGTTTATCAATACCGTCTAGCCCAGCCGCTTGTGCGCCTAAGATCTTGCCGGTGTCAGGCGTGAACAATAGTTTTAACGTGACAGGATGGGCTCCCGGGTAGTAACTGGCGTGGCTGGCAGCATGAACATAGACCTTCTCGTAATCCATCCCCAGACGCTTGAGGGTTTTCTCATTGAGTCCAGTGCTGGCAATCGCCATATCAAACAACTTACAGATCGCGGTGCCTTGGGTGGCTTGATAATGTTTATCGCCGCCGAGCATGTTATCAGCGGCAATCCGCCCTTGGCGATTCGCGGGGCCTGCCAGAGGCACTAAACTCGGTGCGCCAGCGACAAAATCTGGGGTTTCAACCGCATCGCCCACGGCATAGATATCGGGATCTGAGGTCTGCATAGCGCTGTTAACCTTAATGCCACCGCGCTCACCTAAGGCTAATCCGGCATAGCTTGCAAGCAAGGTTTCAGGGCGCACGCCAATCGCCATAATGACGATGTCGGTTTGCAGTTGCCCATTGGACAGCGTCAGTTGCAGTTCGTGATGTGGTTTCTTCGCCACATCATATTGATCCATCGCCTCGGCTTCAGCGGGATGCAACTCAATAGGTGCAATCGCCTCAAGGCCTGTTTTCAAGCGCAAATCTACCCCTTGGCTGATCAGCTTTTGGTGCAACATGTTGGCCATTTCGATATCCACCGGCGCCATCACTTGGGGTGACAGCTCAACCAGCGCCACGTTCAAGCCCCGATGTTTTAGTGCTTCGGCCATCTCTAAGCCAATAAAGCCGCCGCCAACCACAGTGGCATGTCGCGGTTTATAGGTAGCTAAAGCCGCCAAAATGGCGTCCATATCGGGAATATTACGCAGGCTAAATACGTGCGAATGATCAATGCCGGAGATAGGTGGTTTGATGGGCGATGCCCCAGGGCTGAGCAGTAACTTGTCGTAACTGAGCTGGTAAGCTTCGCCGCCATGTTGTGGCTGCACGGCGACAGATTTGTTTTGTCGATCGATTGCGGTAACTTCGCTAAACACCCGCACGTCAACATTAAAACGTTGTTTGAAGCTATCAGGCGTTTGCAGCAGCAAGGCATTGCGCAATTCAATTTCACCGCCAATATGATAAGGCAAGCCGCAGTTGGCAAACGATACAAACTCACCCCGCTCCAGCATAATAATCTCAGCATGTTCATCCATACGACGGGCACGCGCAGCCGCTGAAGCTCCACCGGCAACCCCCCCAATAATGACGATTCGAGTCATACGCACTCCTGTTTGATAGTTAATGCTGTTCCATCTTGAATGAGTTGTAGCGGCTTAATCGCCTTTTTGCCATGAAACACAAAATAGAAACTAGCGAGACAGCACATTTTTGAAGGGTCGATGTTGGCAGAATTCAAAAGATTTTTCTACATTAGATTTATTTTATGGATGACTAACATACATTCCTAAAAAAGTGCGGCCACCGAAGGAATGACCGCACAAGCGTGCAAATGCACAGGGAATTTTAATGACGGCAACAGCCTCCGCAGCGTTCACCCGCAGCCGTTTTACGTTGGCAACATGGCACATGATCTGCTGCATGGCCGTGTTGGTCGGCATGCCCTTTGTCGTCATGGCAACAGTGACCATGTTCAGCATCATGATCACAACCGCAGCCACCCGCTGCCTGCTTTTTCTGATAGTTAACCGAGGGTCGGCCTTGTTCAGCAGCCGTCAGCGGTAACAGAAAACGTGGCACGCTATCCTGCAGTTGCACACTGTCAAAGTGACTACTACCGCTTTGAAATACTTGAAATTTGGCATCAAGCAGGCGCGCTAAGAAACGCTCACCTATGTTACGCACGATTACCCGATCCACCTGCTGCTGTTGCAACAAGGTGATGATGTTCGCCTTACCGGCACAGCCATTTTCCAAGCCGGGGTTCGGCGCTTGCACCACCGACGTTCCTTGTTCATTAATAAAAACAAAGCTATCAGCTTTACTGAAATGGGCGGCGATCTTGTCGCGCGACATTGGAATTGCGGTAATCATCTTCAATCTCCTGAGTGATAAGCGCTGCGGCTAACACTGAAGCAATGCCAGTAAATTGCATATGCTATTTATACCGCCAATAATTTGCATATGCCAAATACTTTTTTGTGAAAGATGCACTAATCGCGATCCATCTCACGTCTATCGCGATCGCGCTGAACAAAACGTGTAGTAATAGGAGGAATGAAAAAAGTGGGAGACGGGAAAGAACAACCAACAAAAAAGGAAGCCCGCAGGCTTCCTTCATCACATCAGCGATAATACTTAGCGCGCGATACGCACGATAGGTTTCAGGGTAACCCCTTTTTCACTGTCAGCAGCGGCTTCGTTGATTTGCTCGAAGTCGTAGAATTTCACCAACTTATCAAATGGGAAACGCCCTTGCTGATACAGTTCCACTAACAATGGGATAAATTGTTTAGGGTTTGAATCACCTTCCACGATACCGCGAATGGTTTTACCGCCAAGCAATACATCGTTTACATCAAAGGTTGAATCAGTACCCAGTTTAGGCGCACCAACAACACCGATAGCACCTAACAAGCCAAGTGAATCAATGCCTTGGCGCAACACTTGTGGGCGACCGGTAGATTCCAGCGCGAACTTAGTACCACCGTTAGTGATCTCTTTAATACGGGCAACTGGATCTTGCTCTTTACTGTTGATCACATGAGTTGCGCCCAACTCTAACGCTAATTCGAGGCGTGATGGCACCACGTCTACCGCGATAATGGTGGTGGCTCCAGCAACACGAGCGGCCAACACGGCAGACAGACCGACTGCGCCAGCACCAAAGGAAACAAAACTGCTTCCTGGGGTGACTTTCAGCGAGTTAATCACTGCGCCTGCACCGGTTTGAATACCACACCCCAATGGGCCTAACAGCTCCAGTGGAGCATCAGCAGGCACTTTAACGGTATTGTTTTCAAGGCTTAACGCATAGGTTGCAAAGGAAGACTGAGCAAAAAAGTGGTCATGCAAAGGTTCGCCATGGGCATCAATCAAGGCGGTTTCGCCGTCAGTGCCTGAACCTTGGAAGTTACGAGGATAGAACTCATCACAATAAGCGGCATGACCATCAGAACATTGATGACAATGGCTACAATAGCCATAGGTCAACACCACGTGGTCGCCCACTTCAATGTCTTTCACCAACGGACCAACCGCTTCAACGATACCAGCACCTTCGTGGCCTAACACGGCAGGCAATGGCACTGGATAATATTGATCGCGCACAATCATGTCGGTATGGCACATGCCGGTAGCCAGCACTTTAACCAACACTTCATCATTCTTAGGCGCACGAATACGTGCGTTTTCAATCACAAACGGCGCGCTTTGTTCGCGGGTAACCGCGGCACGGATATCATAAAAAGCAGGAGAACTCATGTGGCACCTTCCTTGACTGCAAATAGGAAAAATCGGTGCTTGCAAGGAGTAAGGCGAAAGCCTTGGTATTAGCCTGAGAAAGCATTCCAACCCATAGCCGATTGCAAGCGGAAGAAATGCGCCGCTCAGTTGCTACTTTGACAGGAGTATTCAGCCCAGGCAGCGCATTTTTGTTAACTTGGTCACAAAAATAACGCTGAGCTGACGAGAAAAATATTGCGTTTTTTACCCACTACCTTTCTAATTTTTAGAAAAATAACACAAATGGCCGTTCGCTCACAGTTCGTCAGCGAAACACCTACCCAGTAAATTTGACGCACGTGATTTGATCGCAGCACTGTGGACAGCGTTGCTAGAACGCCTTACTGCTTGGGGCACAACAACGAAATGTCGGACTAAAACTCTTGTTATTTAACATGTTGAGTAGCAGTTGAGCTGCTTAAGCTTCATTTTTGCCAAAGTTATTCGGCAATTTTAACGGGATTGGCGTGACATCGACCTTGAAACCTACTTAAACGATCACTTATTTATAAGCATCAAATGTACCGCCGTAAGTCGGCATATTGAGCAAATTATTCGAAAAGTCCATACATAAGCTAGGGATACTTTGAGCCCTGCGCCAGCCATTACAGATTAATGAGTGCGGTTAATGCTGCTCTCGCGGCTAACAACTCTGCATGCATCATCGCCTTTTCAGCACTGGCATAATCGCTCACCCCTGCAGCAACATCTTCGCCGTAGCGCACCACATTATTGAGTATTGACGCAACGGCCACATGACGTAGCCTTCCAACCGTCAGCAATGCCGCGGTTTCCATGTCAGCGCCAAGTACGCCGAGATGATGCCATTTGCGGCAAATATCGAGCTCATTATCGACATAAAAACTGTCATGGGAACGCACCACGCCACAGTGGTAACCGTGCTGATGCTGACGCATGAAATCTATTAAGCCGTTAACCAGCTGCCGATTAGCCAGCGCGGGATAACTGATTGGTGCATAGTTGGCACTGCCGCCATCATCCCGTACCGCGGCTTCGGCAATAATGAGATCACCGAGCGCAATATGCGATTGATACGCGCCCGCCGAGCCAACGCGAACCAAATACTTAGCCCCCACACTGCACTAACTCTTCCAGCGCGATAATGGCAGATGGCGCACCGATCCCCGTACTACATACCGTGATTTTCTTGCCCTGTAGCTCACCAGTGATACTGGTAAATTCACGCTGGCTGGCAAGCTGCTTAACATCGTTAAGCAGCACTGCAATGCGGTTAACTCGGGCGGGATCACCACAAAGGATCACTCGTTCACTGACCTGTGCAGGGGTTAATTGAATATGCGCTTGAAGTGTCATGCTGGCTCCTTTGGGTTATATGCGCCTTTCAGCTGTGGCCAGCTCAGTCTGCGACTTGGGGGCTCAGTGCAAAGCGACTACCGTTGAGTTTGGCGGTCGCCATCCAACTTCTAGCACCATTGCCAGCGATAAACAGCAAAATGGTGTACTCAATTGCCATCGCATACACGCCCTGGGCGGCATACACCCCCACACTAATGATGTTCACCAATACCCACAGCCACCAGTTTTCCACGTATTTGCGGGTCATCAACACTTGAGCTATCAGTGACAACACTGTGATCATCGCATCCCATAACGGGAATTCGTCGGGCGCCAATTCAGGCATGGCGATATTCGCGTCGAGCAGATTGAGTGCTTCTACCGTGCTGGTAGCCAAGGCGGCAAACACGGGATCGATATAACGGCTGAGCAATCCCACCGCTGCAATAGCGATACCTACCGTCAACAGCAGCCACTGGCGTGATAACCAACGCACTTTCAGCGGCTTGCCACCGTCACTCGGATGAGTCCAGGCATACCAGCCATACACATTGGCGCAGAAGAAAAACAGCTGCAGCAGTAGCAAGCCATACAGCTGAATTTGAAAGAAGATCACCGCAAACAGGCTAACGTTGATCAGACCAAAAGGATAATTGAGGGTCTTTTCTTGGCTGGCGAGCCAGATACACAGCAAGCCAAATACCGTACCGACCGCTTCAATCCATGACATGGCATAACCGCCGCCAAGCGGGATAGTCACCAGTGTATTGTTGATATCAAACCAACTGACAATGTCCATCTTTTGTCCTTTCAACTGCAGTTAAGCCGCTATTTTTTCACGGAATGAGCGCCGTGGCTATCAATGGCAGATGATGTGATTGTGCCAGCAAGGGGGATGAACAACGGCGAGAACGAACAAAAGCTGATTGGGAAAAGAAACGATGTACTGGGATGCAGATGCACTAAGAAGCGCTGAGAAGAAAACAAGCATGTTGCTGGCAAGTTTCCCAACCAGCAACGACTAAGCCAGTATTATTTAAATACGCAGTGTTTGGCGTAATCTTTGGCTTCATTGGCGGTCCAATCACCACTGTCTTTTTCTTTCATCTGCTTGCACCAAGCATCACTGCCCACTTCAGGTGCACAGGCGCTCAACCAAGTTACCGCACACAGGCTCAGCATCAACATTGCGAATTTTTTCATGACCTAGATTCCTTGTGAGAGTCTGATTGTAATTACTCAACGTGAGAGCGCTTACAAATCCAATTAATCGCTTCTTGTTTGCGCTCCAGCGGATACCATGCAATTTCGCCACTGACGAACGGGCCAAGCAAGCGCACCGCATTGCCCACCCAATCAGGGCCACCCACAAATACCAATGCATCAAATGCGGGCAACTGCACTTCACCAACCCCTGAAAGCGACTGCATATCCCAACCTTCCAGCAATACGTCAGCTTCAATATAGAGACATACTTGTCCCCAATCTTGACGATAGCCTTTAATAGCAGGTTGTAGTTTGGTGCGATAATCCAGCGCAGAGATACGTCCACTGGCAAATAAACTGATAATCCCTTTGGAGATATCAGGGATCTGACACAACATATAGATTGGCTCCAAAACTCGGAAACGCGACCGGGCGAATAATAACAGTGTTAGACTGCACTTGCTAACAACATCGTTCGATTGCCGATGTTCCAATGAATGACTTTAACTGGCGGTAGTTTGCCAATGATTACCATATCAAACCGTGTGCAAGTTTCAGAAAATGAGATCGAATGGCAGTTTATTCGAGCCAGTGGCGCCGGTGGTCAACATATCAATAAAGTCTCCACCGCGGTGCAGCTGATTTTCGATATTCGTGCTTCGAGCCTGCCCGAGTTTTATCAACAAAAGCTGCTGACCTTAAACGACCATCGTATTACCCAAAGTGGCAAGGTGATCATCAAGTGCCAGCAAAGCCGCAGCCAGGACGCCAACCGACAACAAGCGTTAAGCCAATTTGTTGAGTTGCTACAATCGGTGACGCTGGTGCAAAAGCGCCGCATTGCCACCAAAGCCAGCTATTCCAGCCAACAACGACGCATCGACAGCAAAAAAAAGCATGGCAACACTAAGGCACTACGGCAGCAAAAATTTAGCGGCTGATCATCGACAAAGCCGGTGGGAAGTGCTCAAATCAGAAGCACCCGCCACAGTGCTAAGGCAATAACATCATGCGAAATAAAGGAAAAGTTCTGCTGCTCAATGGCCCCAACCTCAACTTGTTAGGTCGCCGTGAACCAGAGATTTATGGAAGCCAAACGCTAGACGACATCATAGGTTTACTGCATGCCCAAGCTTCTGGTGGTGGAGTTCAACTGGATCATCTGCAGTCCAACGCAGAATACGAATTGATTGAAGCCATTCACGCTACCGATGCGGCGATTGCGGTCATCAATCCAGGCGGTTTAACCCATACCAGCGTGGCATTACGCGATGCTTTCTTGGGGGTGGATTTACCTTTTATTGAGGTGCATCTGTCTAACATTCATGCCCGCGAGCCGTTCCGCCACCACTCATTTTTATCCGATAAAGCGCTGGGCGTCATTGCTGGCCTAGGAGCACAAGGGTACGAGTTTGCGCTCACTGCCGCGATGCGACATCTGAAAAAAGCAGGCTAATCCTGTTCAAAAGACACCATTGAACTGCCACTTAGCGGTTCAATGGTTGATACATTTCCGTTTGCCAATCAAAGCGATAACGCTGCCCTTGCCACTCGTACTCAGTGCCATTTTCGGTTTGAATCACCCGAGCATTTGCGGGCAAACTTCGCACGCTCGGCAATGCCATCGCCTGTGCTGCCTTGGCTGCCTCTTCACTATCGGCAATGCGTAACACCTGTTGTGCCACTGATTCGTTGGCATAAGCATCGGCACTGTTCTCTGCCGCTAACGCATTTTCATGCTCAAAGGTTGCCGAATATATCGGCGTATTCAACGATGTAGTAACTGGCGTCAAACTGACATTCGGTGCGTAAGGGGTGTAATAAGGATTGCTGGCATATGGGGTTGGATAATAATCCGCTTGCGACTGACGGATAATTTCCGGCAATACCAGTAAGGTGGAGAGCCCTAAATACCAACCCCAATCACTGTGATGATGATGTCGATAGCTATGGTGACGTGGATAGAAATTATCTCGATGTCCCGCCATTGCCGGTGCACTGGCACTTGCCAGCAACACGGTGGCGCATAAGGCATGGGTTATCAGTTGCGACTTCATAAATCACCTCGCGTTCAAGCTCGGCCACTATTTTAGCGCGATTGATATTTGCGCGCATAATTAATTCGAACAAGCACGGATTGGCTTTCTGCTTTTGCGAGCCTAAATGGTTAACCGTGCGCCAGAAAAATGCTATAGTGCGCCACATCACATTTTTGCATATTCAAACCGGTATCCACATGAGTTTTAAGGATTTACGCAGCTTTCTAAATCACTTAGAAAGTCAGGGAGAGTTAAAACGTATTAGCCACCCTGTCGATCCGCACTTAGAGATGACAGAAATTGGCGATCGCGTTTTGCGTAACGGTGGTCCGGCGTTGCTGTTTGAGAACCCCATCGGCAAATCGATGCCGGTGCTGCTCAACCTGTTTGGCACGCCAAAACGGGTGGCAATGGCGCTGGGAAAAGATGACCCGTTAGCCCTGCGTGAAGTGGGCGAACTGCTGTCGTTTTTGAAAGAACCTGAGCCACCACGCGGCTTTAAAGATGCCATTGAAAAGCTGCCACTGTTTAGGCAAGCGCTAAACATGCCACCGAAAACAGTGCGCAAAGCGCCATGTCAGGAAGTGGTCATCAGTGGTGATGATGTCGATCTCACTCAACTGCCAGTACAACATTGCTGGCCGGGTGATGCTGCGCCCTTGGTCACTTGGGGGTTAACCATCACCAAAGGCCCGCGGCAGAAGCGGCAAAATATCGGCATCTATCGCCAGCAGTTGTTGGGTAAAAATAAGCTGATCATGCGTTGGCTGTCCCATCGTGGCGGTGCCCTCGATTTCCAAGATTTCAAAGAGAAATTTCCCGGCGAAAAATATCCGGTGGTGGTGGCACTGGGCAGCGATCCTGTCACTATTCTGGGTGCTGTGACACCTGTGCCCGATGGCATGAGTGAATACGCGTTTGCGGGTTTACTGCGCGGTGAACGCACCGAAGTGACTAAATCACTCACCTGTGATTTAGAAGTGCCCGCCACCAGCGAAATCATTCTCGAAGGCTATATCGATCCCGACGAGATGGCGGTGGAAGGCCCCTACGGCGACCATACGGGTTACTACAACGAAACCGATAAATTCCCGGTCTTTACTGTGACCCATATGACCCATCGTAAAGATGCGATCTACCACAGCACTTATACCGGCCGTCCACCCGATGAACCGGCGATGTTGGGCTTGGCACTGAACGAAGTATTTGTGCCGATTCTGCGCAAGCAATACCCAGAAATTGTCGACTTTTACTTGCCGCCAGAAGGTTGCTCCTATCGCATGGCGGTGATCTCGATGCGTAAACAATACGCGGGGCATGCCAAACGGGTGATGATGGGCGCATGGTCGTTTTTGCGCCAGTTTATGTACACTAAATTTATTGTGGTAGTGGATGATGATGTGAACTGCCGCGATTGGAAAGACGTGATTTGGGCGATTACCACTCGCATGGATCCGATCCGCGATACGGTGTTAATGGACAACACCCCTATCGATTATCTTGATTTTGCCTCACCCGTGGCTGGCCTAGGCTCGAAAATGGGGCTTGATGCCACCAACAAATGGCCCGGTGAAACCCAACGTGAATGGGGTACACCAATCAAGATGGATGACGCTGTTAAACAGAAGATTGACCAGATTTGGGACAAACTCGGCATTGATGACGCGCCGACACTGTAACCCTTAGTTTCTTGCTGAACGCTATTGCCAGCACACGAGTTGATGAGGAAACCGCATGAACAGCATTCGCTGTAAAGTAGAACAACTAGCGCCATTTAATGATGCTGTATATCAAGTGACTTTGCGCCCTGAGCATCCGTTTGAGTTTGCAGCTGGCCAATACCTCAGCATCATAATGGGTGAAAAGGACAAACGCCCATTTTCTATTGCTTCTGCGCCAGGCAGCGAGCTACTTGAGTTGCACATTGGTGCGGCAGTGAGCGAAAGCTACCCGATGCAGGTGGTTGACCTAATGCGTGAACATGGCGAAGTACTGATTGAAGCGCCAGCGGGTAATGCGTTTTTACGTCATGAAAGCCATCGCCCACGCATTTTAATCGCCGGCGGCACAGGGTTCTCCTACATTAAAAGCATTGTGGAACAGCAAATTGCGCTAGGGCAAAACGTGGAAACCACCCTTTATTGGGGTTGCCGCACGCCCGCAGCCATGTATTACGAGTCGATCGCTCGTCAGTGGCATGAGCAACACCCGTGGCTGCACTTCGTACCTGTGGTAGAAGAAGCCCCTGCCGACTGGAATGGTCGCATCAACCGCTTGCTGGATCAGATCAAACAAGACTTTGTCAGCGTTAACGGCTACGACATCTATATTGCAGGCCGCTTCCCGATGGTGGGCGCTGCCCGCGAGTTGTTCCGTGAAATGGGCGTTGAAGAAGCCCATCTCTATGGCGATGCCTTTGCTTTCATCAAGTAACCGCTCGAGAGAACGAAAAAAGCCCGCGCTGCGGGCTTTTTGCTAACTAAGCAAAACGTTCGGTTAACCTTTGGTATATACCGGATCGCGATCATCAATTAACTTGTCGCGATCATAGAACTGCTGCAGCACCTTTTGTTGCGCGCTGTCTTCCACCTGAAACACCTGCATCAAATAACGCAGGAAGTTTTCATCATCACACATGGTTTTGCCCGGCGTATCGGAGATTTTCGCCACCGGCATGCCGTTGAGCTTGGTCAGTTTCATTACGATATTGATCGGCTCGTTTTCAAACATATTGCCCATCAACCAAGTACCAATACCAAACGAGGTATTAATCCGGCCACGGAAATGTTTATAGATATGTACCGCGCGTTCAAAGTCGAGCGCATCAGAGAACACTAAGCGCTTATAGGTCGGATCAACGTCCAATTCCTCTAACCGCTTAATAATCTTTTCGCCCCACACAATCGGGTCACCACTATCATGGCGGAAACCGTCATAGAGCTTGGCGAGGTAACGATCAAGATCGCGGCAGAATGCATCCACCCCAATCACATCGGTCAACGCCACCCCTAAGTCACCACGGTACTCCTTCACCCAGTTTTCCAACGCCATTTTTTGGCTATCCACCAAGCGATAATTCAAGGCTTGGTGACTCTGCAGCCATTCGTGCGCCATGGTGCCTTGGCAACGCAACCCGAGCTCCATCGCCAAGTGGGGATTCGAGGTGCCGGCAAAGTGATCCGGCAAGGCATCTTTCAATTGGGTCAGGATCTGCTTTTGCGCAGTAAAACTGAAACGACGCCGAGTGCCAAAGTCGGTAAACAGGAAGTCGCTTAAATCAACTTCATCGCCTAAGCGTTCCAGAATCTGAATTTTTTGCTGGGTCGCCGCATAGATTTTGTCGCAATCAATTTGCGGATAACGATAGCGGTTACGAATTTCAGAGACCGTGGCCAACACGGGGATCTCCATCGGCGACACATGCAGCAGCGGGCCGTTGCCCTCAATCACCAATTGACCATCTTCGGCGCTGACATCAATAAACTTGGGGTTAAAGCGAAACAGGCGCAAAAACTCCAAATAGTCGCTTTTCAAAAAGGGATACTTGGCCAAATGTGCCAGTTGTTCATCGCTTGCACTGAACTCTGCCATGCGATCAAACTGTTCGCGCAGCGGCTTCACATACATGCTTAAGTCTTCATTGCTGCGGCAACGAAAGGTCCACCGCGAGCGGGTATTGGGTTGTTGGTGCAGGTACGCCTGCTGCATGGTGAGTTTATAGAAGTCGGTGTCCAATAAGCTTTGAACGGCAAGCGATTGAAACATATGGCTCTCCTTAGCCGAGCATGGCAGATAGTACTGCCGCATCCTGAGTTAAAATAATGCCAGCAGCTTGCATCTCATCACAGGCGGCATTGGCGCCCGCTTCGCTGATTGCGCGGCAAGCAGCAAGGTTGAGATAGACTCTAAAGCCCGCATCTGCCAATTGCAGCGCGGTCGTTTTAACACAGAAATCGAGTGCTAACCCGCCCACAATGACAGTGGTCACTTCTTTTTGCTGCAGCCATTCAATCACCCCAGTAGAGATGCGATTGCCTAAATCATGATAGCAAGCGCCATAAGGATGCATTGCCGCTTCAACACCTTTGTAGACAAGGAAATCGTACTCGGCAGGATTAGGCAACCCCGGAATGAGTTCAAAGCCGTCGGTGCCCGGCTCAGCATGGCGCACCCAAGTGAGATCCGCATCGGCATAATTCAGCGGTTGTAACATCTTTTCGGGTGCATCAACCACCCATTTTGCGTTGGCGCTGTGGGCGTCTTTTGAGGCGATGCGATAGTCGGCAAGTGCGGCTTGAGCATTGAGTTCTGCGGCAATTTCATCACCACCGCTGACCGGTAGTTCATTCGGGCACAGTGGAGTGAAGGTACGCTGGGCATCCACGTCAAACGAGGCAATCATAAGCTCATTCCTTTGGAACAAATAAGATTTATGCTGTATTGGCACTATAGCAAAGCAGGCTGATTGCTCTAAGAAAAAACTGACCTTGGCGTCATTTTTCGCCGGGAAACTTAGCCTGGTTACCCTCAGTTAACAACCCGCACCACCAGCTGTTTACAGCGGCTTTTGCCACATTCGGCGAAATTATCATCACAATCGAGCATTTTCTCGATTAAGAACTCACTTAATCAGGAATATTCCGCCTGAAGACACCCCATTTTTAATAGAAATTTCTTTTTGCGGTGGCATTCACTTAAAAATCGACCAGAATTTTTAGTAACACCACACATGCTTCGGCTTCGTCCTCTGTGCAAGGAACTTCATTAATGAAAATTGCATCGATTCAAGGGAAAATTGCCGCTGTGGCAGGGATATGCCTTTTAATATCAGCAGTAACACTTATCGGATACGCATTGTTTAGCGCCAATGAAAACGAAACGTTAGTTTCTAATCGCGTTGGCACCTTAGTCGAGAAGCAGGCCAGCGACGCCTTGCTTACCCTCGCACAGGAACGAGCCGGCAGTATCGCCACTGAGTTTAGTCACGCTCTGGATATCACCAAAACCTTGGCTAACAGCTTTGATTTGGTGCATTCAGAGACACGACCAGTGAATATCTCTCGCGCAGAGGTGAACAATATTCTCTACAACGTGTTGACCCGCTACACCAACCTCAACGGCACCTATTCGTGCTGGGAACCCAATGCCCTAGATGGCCGAGATGCCGACTTCGTTGGGGCCAATGATGGAAATAATAAAGAAACGGGACGCTTTACCCCCTATTGGACCCGCAACGCCGCGGGCCATATTGCAGTACAACCCCTTGTGGAATACGACACGGATACCAAGCACCCGAATGGCGTACTCAAAGGTGGCTGGTACATAGGCCCGAAAAACACCCTAAAACCTAGCGTACTCGATCCCATTCCTTACATAGTACAAGGCAAACAAGTGTGGTTGGCTACAATCTCTGCGCCGATTGTCGAAAACGGCAAGTTTTATGGGGTTGTAGGTGCCGATTACGACCTGACGTTTGTACAACAACTGGCGACTAATCTGCAAAAAGAGCTATACAACGCTACCGCTGAGGTCACCATTGTGAGTTATCAGGGGCTGGTCGTTGCAAGTAGCTCGCAGCCAGACAAAATTGGCCAGCCATTAGCCCAAGTTGTGGGCGATGCGCGCGCGCAAAAAGCGATTGAACGTATTCAAAAAGGTGAAACCTTACTTGAAAACGACCAAGAAGCGAAAAAGATGCGCGTGTTAGCGCCAATCACCCTCGGTGATACAGGTAAACCATGGGCAGTAATGATCAATGTGCCTCAAGAACAGGTGCTGGCTGAAGCAATGGCCTTGAGCAATGAACTGGCTGAAAACAGCCGCAGTGATGTTTTTTGGCAGTTTGCCGTGGGTATTGGGGTGACCGTAGTGGCACTCGTCGCCTTATGGTTATCAGCAGGTAGCATCGCCCGGCCGATCAGTGAAGCCGCCAGTGTCGCCCGCACCATTCGCCTTGGCGATTTTTCCAAGCGGATGCAATATCAGTCAGGGGATGAAGTCGGCCAACTCGCCGATGCACTCAATGAGATGAGCGCCAGCCTCAATGATCGCGCCGGATTAGCGAAGCGGATCAGCGAAGGGGATCTGACCGTTAATGTAGAACTCGCCTCCAGCAATGACCAACTGGGGCAAGCGCTGCGAGAGATGGTGGCACATTTAAGCCAGTTGGTGCGACAGATCCAAGACACCTCGCAAAGCATTGCTGACAACTCCACCCAAGTGTCAAATCTCAGTGAAGTGTTGTCCGATGGCGCCATGCAGTCGGCATCATCGATAACCCAGATGGGCGCGGCGATGGTAGAAATATCTAGCCAGACATCCGCCAACGCCGATAACGCCGACAAAGCCAACCGCTTCTCCAATGAATCCACAACCGCCGCAGAAAAAGGCGCAAGCCATATGGAAGAGATGGTCGCCGCGATGAAAGCGATCCACGACTCCGGCGAACGGATCCATCAGATCATCAATGCGATTGATGAAATTACTGCACAAACCAACTTGCTGGCACTGAACGCAGCAATCGAGGCGGCGCGCGCAGGTGATGCAGGCCGAGGCTTTGCGGTGGTCGCCGATGAAGTTCGCCAGTTGGCGCAACGCAGTGCTGATGCAGCAAGTGATGCCGCCAAGTTGATTGATGAAAGCTCGGCCAATACCCAGTCTGGGATTGCCATTTCACAGCGTACTGCAGAAGCCCTCACCCAAATCCGCGCCTCTACCGCAGAGGTATCGGCGTTGGTGGCCAATATTGCAGTGGCCTCAGAGGAGCAAGTACAAGGGATTAACGAGACCACAACTGGCCTGAATCAGGTAGATGGTGTCACCCAGCGCAACAGCGAAAACGCCATGGCCTGTAAAGAATCAGCCTCGGAACTGTTACGCCAATCCACACAACTGAAAAATTTGGTAGCACGCTTTAAAGTGAACTAACTCATTGAGGTAGCTTTCACCGCAGTGCAGCGGGTTTCAATCCTTGAACTGCGGTGAATTTTTATCGAATAAATCCAAGCTAGGCTAAGTTAATCCAATAACGCACCAACGGCTCAGGGTCATCCATGCCCACAATAACCTTGTCTACTTCACCGCCATTGGCTTCAATGACTTTCCGCGACGCTTTGTTTTGCTCTTCCGCGACCAACAATACACGGGTTAAGCCGCGTGCCCGCGCCTGTTGCAAGACCTGGTGCAACATCATGGTGGCATAGCCTTTACTGCGCTGCGACGGTGCAACATCGTAACCAATATGGCCGCCTTCCCAATTCAGATAGGGAGTTTCAATATGGTGGCGTAAGCGAATTGCGCCGAGAATCTCGCCATTGTCCACCAGCCAATAATGGTTGCAAGGCACTTGCTCAGGCATTAATTGCTCGCCGCGCGCTTCGGCATGCAGCTGCTGTAAATAGCTGGCGAAATCCTCAACACCTGCCGCATAGTAGCCCGCATTACTGGGGTCCCATTGCACAAAGTCCTGATAAAAACGATAAAATGCTGCTTGAAAAGCGCTATCTGGTGCAATCAACTGCATTTTCTACCTCGTGACTTTTAGGATTAGCAGATTCAAATCGTCGAGTCCCTCAATGAGCAGCCACGACCGTGTGATTAGGTACAACAGACGCCGCGGTTGAGCGCTGAAAGCTAGCAAAAATGAGATATCTCAGACTAAAATCAGCCATAAGGTTGGTTACCATAACACATCGACCAGCGATCTGTTGTCGGCCGAAGCATAGAGAGATAACTTGCCAACATTAACGCCTCAAAACGACCAAGAAACAGCACTCAATTTGCCACTGTGGTTGAGCAATAAGCTGATGCGCATTCCTCTGTTAAGCGATCTGCTGCTGCTGGTCTTATGGCTGCTGCTGTGGCGGGTTGCAGCGTTGATGGAATACGCACCTCACGCCAGCATTTGGTTTCCGCCAGCAGGTGCCAGCTTCGCGGCATTTTTACTGCTGGGGCTGCGCGCAGTGCCGGCGATTGCCATTGGCAGTATTCTGGTGACTTTCTGGGAAAGTTATCTCTATCATACGGGTATGTCGGCAACACAATTGCTTAGCATCGGCAGCCTGTTTGCCATCGCCCATATTTTGCCCTATTACGCAGGCGCCAGTATTTTACGGATGTTTATTCACAGCGATGAGCAAAAGCTGCCAAGGCTGATGCTGGCATTTGTGATTATTGGCCCGCTCAGTTCGCTCAGTGCCAGTTACTGCATTCAAATTTCTTTGATGTTGGGCGGTGCCATCTCTGCTAATGACAGCACCAATTTCCTGTGGATCCCGCTGTGGGTGGGTGATTTGATTGGGGTCATGGTGTTAACACCATTATCGATTGGGCTGGTCAGTCGGATTTTCCCTAATAGTGGCGTGTGGCTCAGCGAGATTGGCCTGCGGCAGTCGCCCGGCCCCAACCTGCCATTTTTTGGCAAACTGCTGTTGGCGGCGTTTTTATCCACGCTGATCATGTTTACTGCAGCGTTTTTCCAAGTGCGTGAATTAGCCTTTGGGATTTTCTTTATCGGCGTGGTGCAGATGTGGATTGTCTACACCGAAACCCCGCTGAGGAGCGCTGTGAGTATCGCTTTTCTCAGTGCGTTAACCGCTTTGCTGGTGCAGCAATTGACGCTCGGTGACGATGCGCTGATTTATCAGTTTTCCATCAGTGTGCTCGCCGCCAGTACCTATTTTGGCTTGTTGATTCCGGTGTTGGCGTCCAACAACGAACGCCTGCAAGAGATCGCCCATAAAGATGGCCTAACCAAGGTGTTGGCACGGCAGTATTTCTTCCAACTCGCGGCGCAAGAGTTACAACGTGCCCGTTACTACCATCAACCCATCTGTTTGGTAGTGTTTGATATAGACCACTTCAAAAGCATTAACGATACCTACGGCCATACCGTGGGCGATCTGGCATTGAAGCAGCTCAGCCAAACCGTGACCTCTGAGCTTGGCCCGGCAGATTTGTTAGGGCGTTTTGGCGGTGATGAGTTTATGTTGCTGCTGCCTGGCAGCGACCTTGAACAAGCCCAAAAGCTGCTGTATTTGGTGCGCGAGAAAGTGATCGCGCTGAAGTTAGAGCAGTTAGATATTCAGCTCAAATGCAGTGCTGGGGTCACAGAAATTCTGGCAGAAGACACGCTTTTGAAAGCGTTTGAGCGTGCCGACTGCATGCTGTTTGAAGCGAAAAAACAAGGACGTGACAAAATCGTGGCCACGATCTAACCCAGTTACAATCTGGTGATTCGCGCGCCCGCTTGTCTGTGGCATACTCACGCCAATTCAATCTTGGTCGCTGCTGAATATGCACATTATCAACTGTACCGCCGCAAAGCACGGCGCTGCCATTTTGGCGATTTTTAACGATGCCATCGCCAACACTACCGCCTTATATGAATACGCACCGCGTGATGAGGCGCGGATTGCGCAATGGTTTGCCACTAAAGCGGAGCAACACTTTCCAGTATTGGGCATGGTAGACGATCAACAACAACTGCTTGGCTTTGCCAGCTATGGCCCATTTCGTGGCTATCCTGCCAATAAATACTCGGTGGAACACTCAGTGTATGTTGCTGCAGAACATCGTGGCAAAGGCGTGGCAAAAGCCTTGATGCAGGCATTGATTGATGCGGCAACCGCGCAACAACTGCATGTGATGGTGGGGGCGATTGATGCCACCAACCAAGCCAGTATTCAGCTGCATCAACGCCTCGGGTTTCAACATTCCGGCACCTTGCCGCAGGTGGCATTTAAGTTCGGGCGCTGGTTGGATCTGGCGTTTTATCAACTGATCCTGCCAACGCCGTCGCATCCTATTGACGGATAATTACTGCTTCAGTTTATAGCTGACTTCAACGCGATCAGAGAAGGTGACCGAACCATACTGATAACTTTGATCGCTTGATGCCTGCTTCAACTCCGCAGTACTGAAGCGTAAACTCGCGACCGGTGTCTGCTCAAAATAACGAATCGACCATACCCCATCGAGCTTCGCATCAAAGCCTTTGGCTAACGCTTTGGCCTTTTGCTTGGCATCCGCAATCGCCGCATCACGCGCTTGCAGTTTCAACTGCAGCTCTTTACTGGATTTCAGATTAATCGCCCGTACGCTATTCAAGCCTTCCGCTAACGCCTTATCTAACACCGGATTTAACAGCGCTAACGGCAAGGTCAGCGTCACGTCACGACTGGCGCGATAACCGACCAGCACAGGTTCTTCATCTTTGGGATAACGATACTGTGGAGCCAAAGCTAAGTTGGCACTGCTGATATCTTGTTTCGCCACGCCGGTTTTTAACAAGCGCTCGATAAACGCCGCCACAGCCGTGTCTGCCTGATCTTTAGCGGCGGCTGCGGTATCGGCTTTTACCACCACCGCCACAGTGACTTGCGCTTGATCAGGTTCAGCCTCAATCTGACTGACGCCAACGGTTTCTAACAAGGGTAAATCCGCCGCCTGCAGCGCATAACTGGCCAATAACGCAGGCATTCCACAAAGCACAACACGAGTTAACGGAGAAAATTTCATTTGATATTCCTTGCGCCATAACGTCAGCGATTACGCTAGGAGATGCAGCCCGAATTGGCAAGCACTACTCCGCCTTTGTTCAGGCGCGCTTCAGGATGTTTTTTAGCCAACGACGCTGTACCTTTTAGCTGGCTGCGGTATAATCGCGGCCTTATTTTTCTGGGCTAACTGCCCAGCCCGTTAATAGCATCGCGGAACGCCTATCTTGAAAAATTCAGTTGAGACTTTTGACCCGAAACAGACCACCACTCTGGAGACGGCCGAGAAAACCCTCGCGCAAACAGCAGACAGCAATAACGCTGTGGCCAGCGGTAACCGCATTGGCTTTGTCAGCCTTGGTTGTCCCAAGAATTTGGTAGATTCAGAACGTATTCTGACCCAACTACGCATTGATGGTTATGAAGTCACCAACAGTTACCAAGACTCTGACTTAGTCATCGTCAACACCTGTGGTTTTATCGATGCCGCAGTGGAAGAATCCTTGGATGCGATTCGCGAAGCGCTGGAAGAAAACGGCAAAGTATTGGTCACTGGCTGCCTTGGCGCCAAAGAGAACCAGATCCGTGAAGTACACCCAGATGTGTTGGAAATTACTGGCCCGCATAGCTACGAAGCTGTGCTCTCGCATGTGCACAAATATGTGCCAAAGCCAGCGCACGATCCATTTACCTCACTGATCCCACAAACAGGTGTGAAGTTAACCCCTAAGCACTATGCCTATTTGAAGATTTCTGAAGGCTGCGACAACCGTTGCACCTTCTGTATCATTCCTTCGCTACGTGGTGACCTCGACAGCCGCGAAGTGGGCAGCGTATTGGATGAAGCCAAGCGCTTGGTTGAAAGTGGCGTACAAGAAATTCTCGTAGTTAGCCAAGACACCTCAGCTTATGGTAAAGATTTAGGTGGCCGTACCGGTTTCTGGAACGGTATGCCAGTGAAACAAAACATCACCGAGTTGGCGCGTCATCTGGGGCAGATGGGCGCGTGGGTGCGCTTGCACTACGTTTACCCATACCCTTGGGTCGATGAGTTGATCCCGCTGATGGCGGAAGGTTTAGTGCTGCCGTATCTGGATCTGCCACTGCAACATGCCAGCCCACGGGTACTTAAGCTGATGAAGCGTCCGGGCCGTATCGACCGTCAATTAGAAGCAATCCGCAAATGGCGTGAAATCTGCCCTGACTTGGTGATCCGTTCAACCTTCATTGTAGGCTTCCCAGGCGAAACGGAAGAAGACTTCCAAATCCTGCTCGACTTCCTCAAAGAAGCGCGCTTGGATCGCGTGGGTTGTTTCAAATACTCAGAAGTTGAAGGCGCTGCCGCCAACGAACTGGGTGAAGAGATGATCAGCGAAGAGGTAAAAGAAGATCGCTATATGCGCTTTATGGAAGTGCAGGCGGAGATCAGTGCTGAACGTTTAGCGCGTTTAGTTGGCCGTGAGTTGGATATTCTGATCGACGACGTAGATGAAGAAGGTGCAATTGGCCGTTGCTATGCCGATGCGCCAGAAATCGACGGCATGGTGTTTATCAATGGTGAAACTGAACTGGAACCGGGCAATCTGGTACGTGCAGTGATTACTCACTCTGATGAACACGATATGTGGGCAGAACTGGTAGATATGCCAGATGAAGCTGAGCAGGATTAATTAGCTCGCGTGAAACGTGTTTAGAAGCGTGCCGCATGGCGCGCTTTTTTATGCGCCAAACATTTTTCGCTACCGCGTTAACAGCCTACAGACATAGCTAATCCATAAAAATCAAAAGGGGCAAAGCCCTTGTGTGCTTGCCCCTTTTGGTTGCGTTGCTTACGTTGAAACGCCCCTTTGCCCTTTTTCGCCGACTCAGTGCGAGTGCGAAACAGCGGACTGGTGACGGCGGCTTTAAGCGCGTTATCCATAATATCTCCGCGCCCAAATTCATGTTGCGGTTGCGACCGCAGCTTAGCTTTTGCCATAACAACTCCTTCGGTTTGTACGACTGAATTAACTGACGCGATTTAGCGTCGATGATTGGACATCCATCTACAGCAGATGTTCAAAAAATCGGCCGCAATACTACGCCAAGCGGGTTAAAAGTCCAGCAATTTTCATCTGTATTTCCCCGCCACAATGCTATACATTGACGCAAAGCTATTAATTGTCCGACACCACAATTAATCATCACAACTACAATAATCGAGACACATTTTTCATGACTGTTGGCGCAAAAGGATTGATTCGCACAGGCTTGATTTCTATCGGATTACTCGCTGCTCAGAGCGGTGATCCAGCTCAAGCGGTATCATTGAGTATTCCCCCATTAATGACTGCACCCGAGATGCTGATGCAGCTTAACCAACAACTTATCCTCAGCAAGAATGCCCCACGAAGACTCAATGCTTGGTGCAAAAATGTGTTGGGCGATCAGCAAGGAATTCGCGTCAGCCAAACCAATGGCGCAGCACCACAACCCAGTGCCGAAATTCGACAACTGCTGCAGGTAACCTATGACACTGAACTGAGTTATCTCAAGTTAAGTTATCAGTGCAATCGCCAAGTGGTGGCAGTTTATGAACATTGGTATGTACCGAGTCTGGTACCGCCAGAGCTAAAAGATAACCTGCAACAAGCCGACCTCCAGCTCGGTGCCCAACTCCGCCAGCTGGGGTTCTATCGGCAGAGCTTGAGTAATCGCCCATTATGGCCAGAGACAGGCGCCCTACCAATCTTTGTGCTGCAACATCAAGCCTTGTGGTATCGCAGCGACAAAACCCCATTTAGTGCCGTGACCGAACATTACACCCGGCAGTTACTGCCGTTGGCACAACAGGGGCAACATTCGCCCTACTGAAAAAGGCGCCACTGGCGCCTTTTTTATGGATATTTGAGTAAAGATGTCCGCGATTAGTTACCGGCGATCTTCATTTCATCGAGCAAAATGGCGCCGGTACGAATTGAAGAGCGCAACTCGCGATCACTGCTGACCGCCACCATATTGCGGTACATATCTTTCAGATTACTGGCAATGGTGATCTCTTCAACGGGATAGAGGATTTCACCGTTTTCGACGTAAAAACCTGCCGCGCCGCGCGAGTAATCACCGGTCACTGCGTTAACGCCTTGCCCCATCACTTCAGTGACTAATAAGCCAGTGCCCATCTGTGTTAACAGTTGTTCCAAGGTTTTACCGCTGTCGGACACAGTCCAGTTGTAAATACCGCCAGCATGACCGGTATTCTTCATACCGAGTTTACGCGCCGAGTAACTGGTCAACAGATAGGTTTGCAGCACACCATCGGTGATGATGGCGCGGTCTTGAGTCGCCACCCCTTCACTATCGTACATGGCGCTGGCCAAGCCGCCGCGTAAGTGCGGTTGCTCTTGAATACTGAACCATTCAGGGAATAGCTGTTGATTGAGCGAATCCTGCAAGAAGCTGGATTTGCGATACAAACTTGAACCGCTGATCGCGCCAACAAAGTGCCCCAGCAAACCCGTGGCCAACTCTGGTGCAAAAATCACCGGCAGTTTGCCAGTAGGTAATTTACGCGCGCCAAGTCGATTAATGGTTTTCTTCGCGGCACTGCGGCCAATCTCAGCGGCAGACAACAGCTGCTCATATTGGCGCGCCACAGCGTAATCATAATCACGCTGCATATCGCCCGCTTCATCGCTGCCAATGACCACACAGCTCAAGCTGTAACGGCTGCTGCAGTAACCGTGCAAAAAACCGTGGCTATTGCCATACACTTTAATACTGCTGTGCGAATTCGCCGTTGCGCCATCGGAGTTGGTCACCCGCGGATCAAATGCCAGCGCAGCGGTTTCGGCTTCAATGGCTAATTCAGCCAACTCTTCAGCGGTACTATGGCGTGGGTGGTACAGATCTAAATCGGGGAATTCGGTCGCCATCAACTCGGCGTCAGCTAACCCTGCAGCAGGGTCTTGACTGGTATAACGCGCAATGCCATCGGCGGCTTTTACTGCTTGGCGAATCGCTTCAGGAGAGAGATCTGAAGTTGAGGAGTTGCCCTTGTGCCCATCCCGGTAGACGGTGATCCCCAAGGCACCATCTTTATTAAATTCAACCGTTTCCACCTCTTTTAAACGACAAGAAACACTCAAACCTTGCTGTTTACTGATGGCAACTTCGGCGGCACTGCTGCCTAAACTGCGGGCATATTCAAGTGCTGTGGCTACCGCATCTTGCAGTGCCGACAGCTCGGAATCGATGAATGGAACTGACACTATGCAACTCACTCAAGAAAATTATGCCGTTAAGCATAACAAACCCGCGCTGAGTTCTCATATACAAAACTGACGAAAGCGAATGAAAATCGGCGCCGATGCAGACGAAATCGCTTTGTAATGCTACAATCTGCGCGATTTCACAGGAAACCAGAGTTATGAAGATCGTCGACGATTCCGAGCTGTTAAAACAACCCTATGACCACGATGGCGAGTATGTTAGTAAGTCCGCATTAAAACGCGAAAGTACTGCTGCTCAAGACCTAGGTGCGCAGTTACTGACACTTAGCAAAAGCCAGCTAGACCGTATCACCCTTGATGATTCGCTGCTGGATGCGTTGGCGTTGGCTAAAAAAATCAAGCCGAATACTGATGCTCACCGCCGTCAGGTGCAGTATATCGGCCGTTTGATGCGTAATATTGATATTGAGCCGATTAAAGCCTCACTAGACAAGATCATGAACCGTAAAAATCAGGTGGCTGCGCAAGTGCAGTTGACTGAGAAATTACGCGACAGACTGTTAGCGGAAGGTGATGCTGCGGTGCAAGAATTGGTTGAACAATACCCATCATTGGATCGCCAAAAATTGCGCCAAATGCTGCGTCAAGCCAGCAAAGAGTTGACCAAAGTGGAGCTGAGCCAATCAGCCGCAGCCAGCAACTTGTTTAAATATCTGTTGGCAGAAACCTCAGCGTAATTTTCGGATTTCGGCTAACAAGAAACGCCATCGGCTCACTGCTGATGGCGTTTTTTTATGGCAAATGGATAGCATCGGCCAACGCGAGTTGCCGACGACGTACACCCCACACAGCTAATAGCAGATACCCCAACGCCAAACCCCATAACTGCAACCACTGCGGCATGATTTGGCTCCAATCCGCGCCCATCTGATTTAGTTGCAACATCGCCATCATGCCCGGAATGGCAGGCACCAGTTGCGAAAGCCAAATCAACGGCTCAGGGATTAGCGTCAGTGGCCACACAAAGCCGCCCACAAATAGGATTGGCATCGAGGTTAACAGCATCACTTGGGTGGGCAAATCACGCCGATTGAACAAGGTGCTGAGTGCCATGCCCGCCGCTGCGGTGGCCAGCAAAAATGGTAGCATCAGCAGTAATACTTGCCCAAGGGACGCCAAACGCCCGACATCGTAACCGTAGAAGCACCAGCCGACATAGAAAGCACTGAAAAAAGCATACAGCAGTGTGAAGGACGCGATGCGTAAGCACACAGTGGTTAACGGCGAAAACTGCTGCCAGTAACCTGTTTGACGCCATTGCCCAGCGCCCAAGATCCCCATACCGATCAGCAGGGTTTGGTGCAGGATCAGCAAAAACAACCCTGGCACCACATAGCCGGGATAACCCAAGCCAGCATTAAATACCGCCACTTCATTCAAGGCTATTGGTGCAACCTGCTTCGCCGCAGCAGCAGGTAGAATGCCGTTGGCCAACAACCCTTGCAGCTGCAACTTGCCGCTAATATCGAGCCCGGCTTCGGTTAAGCCCCGCACCACCGCCGAATAGATCAGAAAGTAGCTGGCATCTCCGGCAAAACCTAGGGTGACTTGCTGACCGCGTAAAAGATCGCGTCGAAAGCCTTCGGGGATCAGCAACAGCCCTTTGGCCTGATCACGGTCGATCATTGTCTGCGCTTCCGCCACTGAGCCCGCTCGCGCGATAATAGCTACTTGTGAGTTGGCATCGGCATAGCGGATCATCTGCCGCGATAACGATGAGTTATCGAGATCAACCACCACCACAGCTTGGTCAGTGGCCACTTGATGAATATAGGGCAACGGATAGAGCACTGAGTAAAACAGCACACCGCCAAACAAGGTCAAGGCGATAGCACGATCGCGCACAATCGCCAGTAGATCAGTGACTATCCAACCCCAGTAACTCATGGCGCCACCTCGGTTACCATCAATGCCGGGTTGGGGCGGCGTTTATAAGCCAACAAAAGTGCTGGGATCAACAGCAGTAAAAAACCCGCCATCCCCGCGCAGTGTTGCCACATCAAGGGCACATTGCCATAACTGACGAGGCTGATCTGCGCTTCCATGTAATGGCTTGATGGCATCAATTGACGCCATAGTTTAGCGATCGTCGGCATTTCGGAGGTAGGAAAGGTAATCCCCATATAGGCAAAGGCTGGGGCAAACAACGCGGTCGAAAAGCTGATCACCCGCGCACTATCGGCCAGTAAAAAGAAGATGGTCATCACCCACAAACCAACTGCAAGTAACAAACACAACTGCACCGGCAGCAACCATAACAGCTGCGCGGCAGGTAAGCCGAGATAGCCATAAAGCAGCGCTAACATAAATTGACCATGCAGCAACAAGATGGGCAAATAGAGCGCCAATTTGGCACCGATAAGCTTCAACCAACCAATTTGATAGCTTTGTTGCCAATGGCTTGGAGTTAGTTCGCGATTGAGGGCATTGGCAAAGATCAACATCGCCAGCAGTTGCCATAAAGCCACCAAAATCGGCGGCACTAAAAAGCCAACGTAGTTGGTATTGCGATTAAACAGTGCGGTGGTTTGAGTCGTGACGGGGGCAATGTGGGTAGTCACTAACTTCGCTGGAACGCCATGAGCAAGCAGCGACTGCCGTGACAAATGCTGTAAGCCGTCCGCCAGCGCTAAACTGATTTGCGACGATAATAGCTTACCCACCAACAGAAATTGGCCGGTGTAACGAATATCAATTTGCGGCTGTTGCCCCAGTAGCAACTCACGGCGTAAACCATTGGGCAGTGTGACCATGGCAAACACCTCACCTTGGCGCATTGCCGCCACGGCGTCAGCGTGATTGGTGTAGCTAATTACCTGATTTACCGGGCTGGCGTCTAACGAACGGCTCAGCATTCGGCTAACGCTGGAGTTATCCTGATCCACCAATGCCACCGGCAATTGCCGCGGCAGTCCCGAAGAAAATAGCCACCACAGCATTAGAAAGCCGAGCAGCGGAATATAACTGATTAATGCCAGCTGCCAGTTGTCCTGCTTAAGTAAGCGAAGCTCACGCCGCAGCAGCGCCAACATTAGTCCATCTCCTCCAGCAGCACCGTCATTCCAGCGCGAAGATCCGCAATCGGCGTGGTAGGCCGTAGCTCGACCTCAAAGGTGCGCAGATCAAAATCATGGCCGCTTTCGGTAGCACGCCAAGTAGCAAAATCGCCCAGCGCACTGATATAACTCACTTTAAATTCAAATGACTTGCCCAATGCGGGAATGCGTAGTTGCTTAATATCACCTTGATGGAACTGCTTTAGCGCATCTTCGCGGACTTGAAAGATGGCCCAGCTATCTTGCATATCAATCAAGCTCACTACCGGAAAACCGCTACCAGCCAGCTCTCCCGGCTGCAATAACACTTCGGTAATTTCACCAGATTTTGGTGCACGCATCTGACTATCGGCCAGTACCGCATTCACCTCTTGCACAGCGCCCTCGGCGCGTTTGGCATTCCCAGCAGCAGCAACTTTTTGTTCGCTACGGGCGCCCTCTTGTGCCATATCAAACATCGCTTTCGCTGCTTGTTCGGTATATTTGGCCGCTTGCCATTGGGTATAGGCTTCATCGCGTTTCTGGCGTGCGACCACCCCATCATGGTGAAGGTTTTCCACACGGTCATAAGTGGTTTTCGCCAGCTCAGCAGCCGCTTTGGCTTTGAGCCACTGCTCGCGGGCTGCGGCAATTTGTTGCTTACGGGCACCGTTGTCTGCCTCTTGCTGCAAGGCTTGCGCCGATTGCAGTGCGCCACTGGCTTGCAGCAACTTGGCATTGAGTTCAGGACTATCAATAGCAAACAGCAGATCACCTGCTTGGACACTGTCACCGCGACGCACCATCACTTGCTCTACTCGGCCCGCCACTTTAGACGAGACGTTGTATTCACGCGCTTCCATCTGTCCTTGCAGCGGTTGTGGCGTGGGCGTGTAGGCTAACACCAAGCCATAGATCAGCGCGGCAGCAATGCCACCTAAAGCGACCGTCGCTAGTACCGAATTAGCGCGCATTCCTTATCTCCTGCTGTTTACTGTATCCAATAAAATCATCTAATTGCCCGCTAACTGCCATCAGGTGTGCATAGGCTTGCAGATAGCGATATTGCGCCGCCAACTGCTTGGTATTGACTGCACTGAGTTTTAATTCAGCGTCAACGCGCTCCACCGAGGTCGCCAAGCCTTGATTGAATGCCAATTCACGTAGGTGCAGATTTTCGACCGCTAATTCCCGCGAGGTATTCAGCGAGTGGATCTCCTCTGCGGCCTGTTGCATCTGGCGGTAACTCTGATCCACCAGCAGGCTCAGATCTTCGGTGGTTTGTGCTTTGGTATAACGGGCTTGCAATAACGCACTTTTCGCCGCCAACACTTTGCCACTGCGGCCATCGCGGCTAATAATCGGCACTCGCACCCCTACGCCCACCATCCAATCCGGGCTCATCTGCGACAGTAAGCTATCGTCTTCATACAGGGTGTAATTACCGAACAGATACACTGTGGGCTTAAATTTGCCATTTTCCAAATCAATCAAACCCTTGGCTTGTTGCTCTTTGGCCGCGAGCAGTTTAAGCGCTGGATGTTGGCTTAAAGTTAATTCAGTCACTTGCGGCAGTGACGGCGCTTGCTGCAGCACGAACATCGGCGTGCTGGCATTGGCGTCGGTTTGATGCAGTAAACGTCGCAGCGCGATTTGCGCCAACTCAAATTGGCGCGTGGCACTCGCCAACGTCACCTTGGCATCGTCGAGCGCCACTTCAGCGTTGAGTCGCTCAACTTTGGCTATCTGCCCCTGCTGTTCCATTTTTAGCGCGTGCTGATAATGGGTGGTCAGCGATGCGACCAACTGCTGTTGCGTGCTCACTAACGACTGGCTCACGGTCACGGCAAAATAGCGATCGATCAGCGTGGTAAATAGCTCACGCCGAGTCAGCTCATGTTGCTGTTGTTTTTCGGCCAGCTGCGCCTTACGGATGCCTTGTGCCGCAGTGATTTGGCCACCGGTGTAAATCGGCCACATCGCCTGCAAGCTGGCGTTAAAGACCTCTTGCTCGGTGAACGGCGTAATAAACATCGCATGGGGAATGGCGGCAAAAATTTGGGCAAACTGTGCAGGTAATGAGGACAGATCCATTGATGCCAATGGATTTAAGCGGGTGATATCCAGTTCGAGCGGCTTTTCCAGCCGAGTATAACTGCCGTTTAGGGTAAGTGACGGCAAGTAAAGCTCTTTGGCTGCTTGCTGCTCAGCTTCGGCAGAGACCATTTGCAGGCCGTCCGCCGCTAACTTATCGCTCACTTGTTGTAGCTGTTGCCATGCATCAGCCAAACTCACTGGCGTTGCCTGTGCCAACGGCAACCACAGCAAACTTAACCAACACACTATTTTGTTGCGCTTCATCCAAACCTCTAGAGTATTTACTCTAACTCCATGTAGATAATATCACTGGCACCTATGAGATGCCAGCAAGCCAACAAAGGCGACATTAAACCCAACTGGTTTAAGCTGTGCCGCCTACCGTCATGCGGTCGAGTTTCAGCGTAGGTTGGCCAACGCCGACGGGAACGCTTTGGCCATCCTTACCACAAACGCCAACCCCTTTATCCAACGCCAGATCGTTACCGACCATGGAGATCATGCTCATCGCTTCTGGGCCGTTACCGATCAAGGTGGCACCTTTGACCGCTTGGGTAATTTCGCCGTTTTCAATCAGATAAGCTTCTGAGGCAGAGAACACAAATTTACCTGAGGTGATATCCACTTGGCCGCCACCAAAGTTAGGCGCGTAGATCCCCTTTTCAACTGAGGCGATAATGTCTTTTGGATCGCTCTGCCCCGCCAGCATGTAGGTGTTGGTCATCCGTGGCATTGGCAGATGGGCATAGGATTCACGGCGGCCGTTTCCGGTCGGCGCTTGTCCCATCAAGCGCGCATTGAGCTTGTCCTGCATGTAGCCCTTGAGCACGCCGTTTTCAATCAATACGTTGTAATGCGTTGGTGTGCCTTCATCATCGATATTGAGCGAGCCACGACGATTTGGCAGAGTGCCATCATCCACAACAGTGACCAGTTCTGACGCCACTTGTTGCCCCACACGCCCACTAAAGGCACTGCTGCCTTTACGGTTAAAGTCACCTTCAAGGCCATGACCAACGGCTTCATGCAACAATACGCCTGGCCACCCAGCACCCAATACCACCGGCATTTCACCGGCAGGTGCATCAATGGCCGTGATGTTGACTTGCGCTTGGCGCACCGCTTCACGGGCAAAGGCAAAGCACATGGGCAAACCATCATCGCCATTAGCCATCAATACTGAGTAGTCGTGACGACCACCGCCACCTGAACCACCGCGCTCACGGCGCCCCTTGTCTTCAATAATCACCGAACAGTTAAACCGCACCAGTGGCCGAATATCGGCAGCCAAAGTGCCATCACTGGCGGCGACGAGGATCTCTTCGTAAACCCCAGCAAGGCTGACCACCACTTGAATGATGCGGCTATCAAGACTGCGAATATAGGCATCAGCTTGTTTGAGCAGCTCAATTTTGCGGGCTTCGTTGAGCGCCGCGATTGGATCGTGCTCGGCATATATCGGCTTAACGCCGCGACGTTTCCACGCCTGTACCTTGTGTTGGGCGCCACTGGCGGCAATACCACGAGCGGCTTCAGCTGCTGCGGTTAACGCGTGCGGAGTAATTTCATCCGCGTAAGCAAATCCGGTTTTTTCACCACTGTTGGCGCGTACACCCACGCCCCGTTCAATATGAAAACTGCCTTCTTTGATGATGCCGTCTTCCAGCACCCATGACTCGTGGCGACTGCCTTGGAAATACAGATCGGCAAAATCCACTTGATGCTGATGGATGCGTTTCAGATAGCCTTGCAGATCTTCGAGATCGAGTCCTTGCTGTAACAGGCTGTCCCCAACTTGAGTTAAAAATGGCATGAATACACTCTCACTAGAACACAGGTTCTGGTTGATAATTATTTTTTCGACGCCGCCTGTAATTGCGGTGCCGCAAAGCGATTATGTTGGCAGACTGGCATATCTTGACGAACTTTCGCAACTAGCTGTTTATCTAGCTTAGCTTGCACCCAGCCGGTGCCCTCGGCTAACTGCGCCACAATGTTGCCCCAAGGGTCGACAATCATCGACTGCCCCCAGGTTTGACGCCCGCCTTCATTATGGGCGCCCCATTGTGCCGCCGCCAAAATATAGCACTGGGTTTCGATGGCGCGGGCGCGCAGTAAAACTTCCCAATGCGCCGCCCCCGTGACTTTAGTAAACGCCGCGGGAACGATAATCAGCTCAGCTCCCTGCAGCCGCAGTGCTCGAAACAGATCGGCAAAGCGCAGATCGTAACATACGGTCATCCCCAGATTGCCAAAGGGCGTGGGGATCACCGATACCCGCTCACCCGCGCAAAAGGTGTCACTTTCACGATAGGCGCCAGTGTTATCACTGACATTCACATCAAACAGATGCAATTTGTCGTAACTGCCGAGTTCAACACCTTGATCGTCAAACAAAATGCTGCGGCTATACACGCGGCCATCCCCACTGGCGACTGGAATCGTCCCTGCCGCAAGATATACTTGATAACGTTTAGCTAATGTGGCGAGTCGGGCTTTGAGCGAATCATCGCCGCTGGTTGACGCCCAAGCTAACTGCTCACCTTCGTGGCCGCCGAACAACAAACTACATTCTGGCAATACCACCAATTGAGGCTCAGCGGCCTGACGCGGTAACTGCGCCAGTTGCTGCTCAATAAACGCGAGATTCTCAAGCGGCTTGCGGCTGCTTTGGCACTGTAACAGGCTGACTTGCATGGGGTAGCTCCTCGGTCGCTGGCGGCTCGGGTTGTGGCAATGTCATGGCAGGGGGCAATTGCTCAGCTGTTGGTTCAACGGCTGGCTCAACCTGCGACTCAAGCTTCGGTTGCGAGGGTTGCGCAGCAGGAGATGTTGGCATCGGCACCACATTGCTTGGCATAGTCTTTTGGCTTGCATCATTTGCTGCTGGCACAGCAACCTCAACTGCCGCTGGCGCGGTGGCATCAGTGGCGTTTACATCACCGCCATTGTGTAGTTCCGCCTCTGTATTATTGGCATCCACCGCGTTATCCGTCGGCAGAATACTCTTCGGGATCTCTATCTCTTTGCTTTTACGCTCAAGCTCTTCCAACTTAGGATTCGCCATGGTGCCAGTGAGGCGGAAACGAATTTCCGAGATGACTTCAATCACTGGCTCGAGCACCTTGGTTAAGGCGAACGCGCCCAAGCCCATCGTCCACGCGCTGGTACTCAGCAGTACCACCGTTGGTACACTTGAGGCCAATTTTGGCGCAAAACGAATGTCATAGTTGAGGCTTTGACTAACCAAATCGGTGTAACCGCGCACATTCATGTTGCCCGCTACCGCATCCATCTCGGTATTGGTGGTTTGTAACTGTCCGTTATTCAAACGCAAGTCGCCACCAAAGCTATTGAAATAAAGCCCTTTACCAAACACATCCGAGAAATCGAGCGACAGTTTACGCAGCAGCGAATCCAAGCTAAACAGCGAGAAAATGCGCGCACCTTTGTCGCTTAGCTGCTCCATATGGCCTTTACCAAGATCAAAGCGCACGTCACCGTTTAAGGTCGGCAGATTAAAGGCGGTTGGGCTGCCGTGCCAATCAAGGTTAGCGTTGAGCTTTAACGCCGATTCTTTCACGCCTGGGTTGACGTCAAAAATGGCCGCCAGTTGTTCAAAATTGGCCGAATCTACGGCAAAGTTGACCTTGGTGAGGTTCTCGCCATCTTTGGTTAACCAGTCGCCCTGCCCTTGCAACTCACCTGCTGGCGAGCTTAACGAAAAGGTTTGGATATGATAGCCACTCTCTGACGGTGCGCCTTGTAATACTAGGTGACCAAGACCGCGTCCGAGGTAACTAAAATCGTTAATATCCACCGCTAATGGCGGTAGTTGCGATGGTTCAGTAACGGTAGCGGCAGAGTCTGCAGCGGTTGCAGGGACGGCTACCAATGCCAAGTGATTCGCGACCACTTTTAAGCCTTGATTCCACCAATCGGGGAAGATCTCCACGCTGCCGTTAAATTCCGGTGCGTCGATATTAAACTGCCAAGACTGCTCAGTATCATGCGCGTCTAGATTCACGTTGGTGAATTGATGACCCAACATGGCGAGTTGTGCCACGTTACCGCCGATCGCCGCTAATGGAGGGAAGAAGCCTCGCGGTTTTGCCGCGTCTATCAGCTCGACAACATCAGTGGCGGGGACCGCCGTCGCATCCATTGCTGCGGTGCTTGCTGCCACATCAGCATTCACCACGGGCTCAGCACTTTGGCGATCCGCTTGCACTTTGCCATAATTAACAAAGGCTTCAATCACTGGTTGCCAATCATTAAATTGGGTTTCGCCTAACGCCAGCCACAACTTACCATCTTGCTTCGTCAGACTATCACCGCTGCGGAAAGGGCGACCGAGCATGACATCGTAGCTTTTCAGATTGTCGGCATCGACATCAAAACTGCCCCAGAATTCGGCGAGATTGGCCATGCGGATATCGAGTGATGCCTGTTTATCGTCACCCAGTAGTTCAGCCGAGGCGCTGAGTGGTTGCCCGACCAGCTTATTAAATGGTGCCGGCATATTTAACGCGGTTTGGGTTAAATCGGCATCGGCATTGGCTTGCACGCGAAAACCTGTGTCATCAAAAATCAGCCGTAAGTTAGCGTTCCAGCCCATTTTGCCGCTATAAAACGGTTTGAGCGGATTGTTGAGTTCATCGGGCAAGCGACTCAGATCCCACTGACTGTTCAGCTTCACATTGACACCAAAGTGCTCATTGACGCGGCCAGTATTGAAACTCAAGCTCAGCGGTTGACGGTACATGAATCCGGTCAGTTTTTCGGAGCTAATCAATTCATTGACAAAGCTGACATTGCCATTCAGCTTATTGAGGAACACCCCAGGTTTACTGACGTACACTGGCGTATTGTTAAATGCGACCTGACCCCGCACATCCGTTTGACCACCTTCGTAGAGCGGAATGTCCAGATGCAACTCGCCTTCAATCGCGCCGCGGATCTGCACGATATTGAGGGTGGAACTGACACTGGTCAGCGGCGAACGTTTCATCACCTCGGTGACATCTTGGCCTCGGGCATTGAGCTTGGCATCCACCAACAACTGGCTATGCTCAGCCATAGTTGGGATCACAATATCGGCGCCGCTAATATCCACTTTGCGCAGCATCCCTTGCTGCACATGGAGCTTCATGGCGGCGTTTTCAAATAGGGCATCGAGGGTTAATTGCGTCACCGCAGGCCAGTTCGGCTGAAATGCATAGCTCCCTTGCTTCATAGTAAAGCCTGCTTGAAATACCCCTTGCTGCTCGGCATAAGGAAAATCGGCAAAGGCGCCGCGCCACACCACGGCGGCATCATCGGTATGCCCCGCTTTGATGGCGTTGGTCAGATAGCTGCTAAGGTCTTTACCCATCGCTTTGATCGGAAAATAACGATGCGCTTTGGCCATATCATGCAGTTGCAGTGCTGCTGACAAACTCAGTTGTGGACTCTCGCTAAAATCCATCGCGGCGCTGGCGTTTAAGCTTAAATCTGAGTTAGCTAACGCCAGTGCAGGCACGATTAATCGCTGCGCCGCCAGATCAAACCCCAGTTTCATTGCCTCGCCGTCAAATTGTAACGGTGCGCTAAATTGATCGCCAAAATCTAACTGATAGGCCTGCGCTGGAAGCTCGGCAGACAGAAAGCCGCCATGCAACGCTAAAGTAATATCGAGCGGAGCACTGCCCGGTACGCCTGCCGATGGCCGCCAACTGACCTGTTTAATCGGCACGCTCAACTGCAGTTGTTGATCATCACCTTGATAGAGATTCAGCGCGCTAATTTGCCCGCTCGTATTGAGATCCAACACTTGCTGCAGCGCGGTCGGACTAATGCCCGGGATTAACGGGATAAGTGGCCGCAACGCTGACAGCTCAATGCTCGACACATGACCATACAGCTGCTTACCACGGCGCTCGGCCTGTACGCTAAAATCCTGCCACGACTGCTTGTTACTGCGAAATGCCAGCCCCTGACTGCTAAATTGCCAGCCAGTTGCGGTGCTATGCCACACAAAATCACCGCCATCAATGGCGAAACTTTGCTGCTCGTTCTCCTGCTGCCAATCTAATGCGCTCTGCCCCAGCCGAATCAAACCACTGCCAATGCTGCGCTGACTAACATCAAACCAAGCTTGTAGATTAACCACCCCTTGCACCGGAATCGACAGCGGCTCATTTCGCGCTTTACTGCGCTCAGATGCCCATGCGCCTAGGTTAAGTTGATTAGCCGTCAGGTAGAGCTGGCCTTTAATGCTGTCAGGATCATAACCATCCCCTGCAAGATCGACATTGAGGCTTAAGTGCTCACCGCCCAAAGGGGTTTCATCCAGATACAGTGCGCCACTGGCGCGGTGACGCTGACCGTGATTGAGCCAACGCAATTGGCGCAGATGGATGGGTTGATATTGATGCGCCGCGGACACCAACTGCACCGTGGCATCATCAATCGCATATTGTTCGAGTTGCTCTAACAGCAAGGCATAGAGCCAATCAAGATTCGTGTGAGTAGAAGCCGCTTTTGCGGTGGTCGCAGCAGACGCAGCAGCCGGGCGAGTCAACTTGTCGAGATCGAGCGTCAGATAGACATGATCAAAGTTAACGTTTTCAACCTGTGGTTTAAGGGTTAGCAGGGTTTGCCAGAAATCGAGTTTAATCTGCACATTTTGCACCGCAAAGGTGAGCGGTAGCTGCGATTGCTGCGGCAATGACACAGACGCGACGCTGACCGACGGGCCATACGCTTGCCACTTGGCGGACAGTTGGCCTAACTTCAGTTGCACCCCATACTGCTGCTCAACGTATTGCGCTAAACGCTGTTCATCGAGCTGCGGCAGTAGGCCGCGAATAAGACTGACCGTTAGCGCGAATAACACCAAAATCAGTGCTAAAACTTGCCAAAATAGCCGGCCAATCTTGTAAGTTAGGCGTTGTGTCACTAAACCATCACCACATCAAATTTGCTTTGCACGTACATAGGTTCACACTGCAACCGCACTCGCTTACCGATATACACTTCCAGCTCAGCCAGCGAATGTGCTTCATCGGCAGCGAGACTTTCATACACTGCGGGCGCGCAATAAATCAAAAACTCATCGGCTTTATAAGTACGGTCAAGGCGGATAATTTCGCGGAAAATCTCGTACGACACGGTTTCCACCGTCTTCATTGAACCGGCACCACGACATGCTGGGCATTCGCCACACAACACATGCTCTAAACTTTCGCGGGTGCGCTTACGGGTCATTTCCACTAAGCCCAAGCCACTAAAGCCGGAGATATTGGTTTTCACCCGATCTTTGGACAACGCGGTAGCCAGACTGTTCAACACCCGTTGCTTGTGCTCCTCGTTGGTCATATCGATAAAGTCGATAATGATAATGCCGCCGAGGTTACGTAAGCGCAGTTGCCGCGCAATCGCTAAGGTGGCTTCCATGTTGGTGTTGAAGATGGTTTCTTCGAGGTTCCGATGCCCTACAAAGCCACCGGTGTTGATATCTACCGTGGTCATGGCTTCGGTTTGATCGATGATCAGATAGCCGCCGGATTTAAGCTCAACCTTACGTTCCAGTGCGCGCTGGATTTCATTTTCAACGTCGTACAGATCAAACAGCGGCGACGGGCCGTCGTAATGCTCAATCTTTCCTGCCACCTCGGGCATAAATTCTTGTGCAAACTGCTGCAGCTCTTCGACAGTGCTACTGGCATCCACTTGAATACTATCGAGATCGAGCCCAACAAAATCACGCACCACCCGCACCGGCAAGGCGAGATCTTGATAGAGCAACATAGTACCCGGGCGTTTACGCCGCTCACTGACTTTGGCCCACACGCGGCGTAAAAATGCCGCATCTTGGCGCAGTTCATCGGCGCCCGCGCCTTCTGCCGCTGTGCGGATAATAAAGCCGCCATCTTCATCCACAAACGGCACGGTAATATCTTTGAGGCGTACTCGCTCCTCTTCAGACTCAATCCGCTGCGACACACCGATGTGGCTAGAGCCCGGCATAAATACCAAATAACGCGAGGGAAGCGTGATGTCGGTGGTTAAACGCGCGCCTTTGGTGCCGAGAGGGTCTTTCACCACTTGCACCATAATGTCTTGCCCTTGGCGGACCAATTCGGCGATATCGCGCACCACAAAGTTGCCTTTCTCAATGTCGGCAACACATTCGGTATGCGGGAAAATATCGGACGCATGCAAAAAGGCGGCTTTATCTAAGCCGATATCCACAAATGCGGCTTGCATGCCGGGTAACACTCGGCTAATTTTGCCTTTGTAGATATTACCCACCAAACCCCGCTTCATACGGCGTTCGATGTGGAC
This sequence comes from Shewanella avicenniae, assembly GCF_017354945.1. Taxonomy (NCBI): domain Bacteria; kingdom Pseudomonadati; phylum Pseudomonadota; class Gammaproteobacteria; order Alteromonadales; family Shewanellaceae; genus Shewanella; species Shewanella avicenniae. The sequence continues at coordinate 3,669,112 of NZ_CP071503.1, forward strand.
CTCTTGCAATACACCATGTTCGATCAAAGCAACTCTAGCTTCTGTGGGAGTCACGTTGATCAACAGCTCTGAACCTGCCTTACGCGGTGCAGCCTTGCTATTGACGAAACCATTGGAACTCACAATGTACCCCTGCTGAATGCTGATCGTTTGATTTTATCGGTTGCTTCAGATGAAATCTGCACCCGAAACGCGTTAAAGCCGAATTAATGCTTAAACCAGCTGCATTTGTTGTAACAAACTACGCGTTTCGACCAGCGGTAACCCCACCACGGCGGAATAGCTGCCATCGATGCGACTAACAAAGCTGCCGCCTAAGCCTTGAATACCATAGGCACCGGCTTTATCCATTGGTTCACCAGTGGCGATATAAGCATGAATTTGGGCGTCGGTCATTTCGGTAAAGGTAACGTCGGTGGTGACTAGGGTCTGCAGCATTTGAGTCGCAGAAACTAACGCCACCGCGGTCATGACCCTATGAGTCGCACCACTGAGCGAGCGCAACATGGTGAAGGCATCCTGCGCAGTTTGCGGTTTGCCCAACACTCGCTCGCCGACTACCACGATAGTATCTGAACCAAGTACCGCAGCACTGTTGTCGGCCACTAACGCCAACCCAGCTTGCGCTTTCTGCAACGCTAAGCGGGTGACAAAATCCGCTGCCAATTCACCCTCGCGCGCTGACTCATCAATATCGGTGGCTAACACGTCAAAGGAGAAACCCGCCACGCCCAATCCAAGTTGCGCCAATAATTCACGTCGACGCGGAGAGGCTGATGCCAGTACCAATTTCATTGTTAACGCACCTTATATCGACGTCTGATACGTCGCAGTAACCAATAAATCCAACGCCACAAAATCATGCCGGAAACGACAGGCCATAAGAGTTGATTGGAAAACTCTGAATGGTCGAGCAAAAATTGCAGCCAAAAAACGATCAAATGATAAATACACAGCACAATGCCGATCAACACTGTTTGCTGCAAAAACGAATAGGTTCGCAATCGTTGGAAATTAAGCACAATCAGATAGATAACCAACGAATAAGCCAATGAACGGATCCCGAGATGCGCGCCAAGTAACACATCCAACAAAGTGCCCATCACAAAGGCGGTAAGAATGTTGTAGCGATGCGGCAGCGCCATCGACCAGTAGATGAGGATCAACAGCAGCCAATCCGGACGAAATGGCACTATGGTATCTGGCACTGGCATCAACTCAAACAACAAGCCAACTAACAGCGAAAACCAAACGATAAGGCGTCCGCTGGCACGATCTAAGGTCATGACTTAGGCACCTCCGTTGCTTGTGGGTCTTCGGTTGGGCTCGCAACCGGCTTCGCGCCAGCATCGGTTGCAGTTTCCGGCCAAATCAGCAGCAGATAGCGAATGCGATCGAGCGCGGCCATCGGCTGTGCGGTCACTTTGAGATAGTTTTGCCCATCGTCACGATTGATATTAATCACCCGCGCCACCGGATAGCCTTCAGGAAAACGGTTACCGAGGCCCGAAGTCACCAGCAAATCACCGACTTTGATGTCGGTACTCTTCGCCACATATTTCAAATCGAGTTGGTCGAGTTCACCGTTACCGTTGGCGATGATACGCACATCGTTACGAGTGATCCGCACCGGAATGCCCTGCTTCGGATCAGATATCAGCAGTACTCGCGCGGTTAAAGCATTTACTTCTACCACTTGACCGACCACGCCTTGCGCATCGACCACAGGTTGCCCAACCACCACACCGTTATTGCTGCCGTGATTGATCACCACATATTGATGGAAAGGATCACTGGCCACTTCAATCACTTCAGCCACCATTTTGCGGGCATCCATGTGCAGCGGTGACCCCAATAGCGCCCGCAAACGCTCGTTCTCTTGACGCAGATGCTCAAAGCGTTGCAAACGTTCACTCATCAGTAGTTGCTGACGTAAGAGCTCTTGGTTTTGCTTCTTCAACATGCTGAGCGAGGCAAGGTTCTCAGCACTCCAATCAAAAAACTCACCGGGTGCAGTGGCGATATACTGTACCGGGCTTAACAACGATGCCAGTGACTCCCGTACTGGCTCTAATTTTTTATTGGCAAATAACAATGCCACCGACAGAAGTACTGCCAGTGTCAAACGAAACTGAACGGAAACACCACGGGCAAAAATTGGCTGCATAAAATAAATAAGGCGGCATTACACCGCCATATTGGATAGTCCTTAGAATTAATTCTCTTCAGAGAATAGATCGCCACCGTGCATGTCGATCATTTCCAACGCCTTACCGCCGCCACGGGCTACGCAAGTCAATGGATCTTCCGCCAGCATCACAGGGATGCCAGTCTCTTGCATCAGCAGACGGTCTAAATCGCGCAGCAAGGCGCCGCCGCCGGTGAGCACCATACCGCGCTCAGAGATATCAGAAGCCAATTCTGGTGGCGATTGCTCCAGCGCCGCCATCACTGCACTGACGATACCTGACAGCGGCTCTTGCAGCGCTTCCAGAATTTCATTGCTGTTCAGGGTGAAGCTTCTTGGTACACCTTCGGCCAAGTTACGGCCACGGACTTCGATTTCCAGCACTTCATCGCCTGGATACGCAGTACCAATAGTGTGCTTGATGCGTTCAGCGGTGGCTTCACCAATCAAGCTGCCGTAGTTACGGCGCACATAGTTGATGATCGCTTCATCAAATTTGTCACCACCGATACGCACTGATGATGAGTAAACCACACCGTTCAACGAGATGATGGCCACTTCAGTCGTACCACCACCGATATCCACCACCATAGAACCGGTCGCTTCAGATACAGGCAAGCCAGCACCGATGGCTGCCGCCATTGGCTCTTCAATCAAATACACTTCACGCGCACCAGCACCCATCGCAGATTCTTTAATCGCACGACGCTCAACTTGGGTTGCGCCTACAGGAACACAGACTAAAACACGCGGGCTAGGACGTAAAAAGCTGTTGTTATGTACTTGTTTAATAAAGTACTGCAGCATTTTTTCAGTGACGTGGAAATCTGCAATCACGCCGTCTTTCATTGGGCGAATCGCTTGAATATTGCCAGGTGTGCGCCCCAGCATCTGTTTTGCTTCCATACCGACTGCGGCGATTGATCGCTGCGCGCCGTTATTTCGGTCCACACGAATGGCAACAACCGAAGGTTCATTGAGCACAATGCCTTCGTTTCTTACATAAATTAAGGTGTTGGCGGTACCTAAGTCGATCGAAAGATCATTGGAAAAAATGCCACGCAGCTTTTTCAACATTTAACTAGCCTGTATTCTGTGGAGTCGGAGAAGAAGATTTGAAAATTAGCTAACTTTATCAATGCCACCCCAGTTCCACAAGCCTGCAAAGCCTAACAAATCCTGACGAATGGCATTTTTTTGAGACGAATAATTGCGTTCTGACGGAAGTCAGACTATTGGCGGCAAAATTAACCGGAATATGTTGCTTTTTTAATCTTAGCGAAATGACGTCAGTGCAGCTCGCGACGGTTGATCACTCGATCATTGCCACGATAGCGACCGAAGTAAGCACTGGCTCTGGGCTCCTGCAGTGCTTCAGTGGCACCATCAAAACCCCAATACCACAATAACCAAGGTGACACGCTTACAGGTGCGGTCACTTTACCGCGGTATTCTCCAGACGACAACCAACGCAAACCAAAACGCCCTGCTGAGACCGCTGCGGGATCACCAAAACGCGAAATCGTTTGGCCGCTACTCAGTTCAGGCTCAAACAGATAGCCAAGCGAGGCATTCGAGGTTTGACTCAGCATGGTTGGCGTAATCACCGAGCAGCTGTCAGCCACATTGGTTTGCCACTGACTACCATTCCAAAACTCAGTTTCACCGCTCATCAATACTGGCTGATTTTCGGGGCCGTAGGAGTTATTTAGCACCGCTCGTCCAAGGCGCATATCCAGTGTCGCTAAGCGTTTGGCGGTGCAACTACTATCAGCCGCACAGTCTGTCGCAGCAGTCACCAGCATATCGGCAAACGACATCGGCACTCGATCGGGATCATTCACCGCCACCCCAACATCCAAGGCAAAATAAGGCCCATCCGCGTTAGGCGCCGCATCACGTGCAAAGGTAAATAACACATTTGAGAACGCCATCTGGCCGTTAACCCAGCTACCACTAATACTGCTTAAGCGCGACGATAGGTCGACGCCATCATTGCCATTTTCAGCCAGCAACTGTGGCACACCAAAGGCAAACGCTCCGCTATAGTTTTGAGTAATGTGGCCGCGGTGATCCAGCGCTTTTAAGGTCAAGCTGGTGGCGATTGGTTGTGTCATATAGCTAAAACTGCCACAACTCGGCGCCATACTTACACTCTCAGCCACAAACTGCTTAGGGTAAATACGCCCAATAGCATCAGAATAATACGCTGGTAAATTAAAGGCATTGCTTCCAAGGTAAAGTTGCTGACTGTTAGTGCTGGCTGCAATTTCAAATACACCCACTTCTGAAATCGCTTGCTGGGTAATGGATGTACCCTCTAAAGAAGCAACTTGGTTGTACGTCTTGACACTTAGCTCCCCTAACGCCCCAGAACTCGGAGCGATAAGCCGATGCGACAGCGAGATATTGTTCATAGCGAAAGACGGCGTATCAGGATTATCGCAAATATTTTGATCATTATCACTCTGCCAGCTTTTCGCTCGTACATTAAGACCAAATGCATCTCCGGTTGCTCGGTATCCTTTGCAAGTTGCGTCTCTAGAGGGGCAGACTGTCTCACTTTCAGAGGAAGAAACGCATAATCCAACGGGAAAACTCACAAAACTGTCGCGCCCTTCAAGTACCAAACCTGCTTCATCTCCTGAGCCAGTGTATCTGGCCAGTAATTCAAGCTTACCTGCATCGTCAAAATTTACCGTCATATTGGCAATGCCGGATGCATTAAAGGAAAGTGATGTTTCAGTTGGATTGGCGGCGTTTCTAAAAACTGGCGCGTTATTCACCATTACCTGTGTATTTGAAATAATGGGATCTTCTAATGCCGATGACCAAAAATTAATGTCTTTATTTGTAGACTTAAATAAGGTTGTACATTGCTGAGTTACATCATCTTTTTTAACCGCCTTGATCTGTACATCAACAGGCTTTCCTGCAAGCTTGTCCGGCACATCAAACACGAAGCCACTGTCTGCAAAACTAATACTACATGCGGCATGACTTAGCCCGGCTCCGCTGCGTTTACATAATGTTTCACTGAAGGCTTTTGTTAATGGCTCAGAACCGTCTACACCTACAGTAACAATGCCTGCTGTAGTATGTTTCAAGCTAACCGTAGTGACGCCACCAGTAAAGGTCACCGTGCTGCCACCCACCCAATGACTATCCGCTGCAGTTGAAGGAGATAATCTTGCCGTCACTCGCTCAGTGTACAACTCGCTACAGCTTGGGTTGTTACATGCTTTTATCGTTACGGCTAAAGGTTCACAGGTCAACGGAGACCCAGCATACTCAAATTCAAAATGATCAATCGTTGAGGAAATAGCTGTCGAGTCCGCAGCACAAATTTTAAAATTATCGAGTTCATGAATATTGTTTGAACCACCTGTTGACCCCGTTAATGACAACATAAAACTAGCCGGTAACGGTGCTTGACCAGATTGTGAGATTACATCAAAGCTTGGGATCAGCGTTTGGTAACCGCTGCCAGAATCCCGTTCCAATTGAACCAAGGCTTTGCCTGATGTGCGTGAATCATAGGTCATTCGATATTTAAAATTAGCATTGTTGTTGTCATCAACTTTCGGAGCTAAGCAATGACCGTAACTGTTCCAATATTGTCCGTCGTTACATGCACCATGCAAATATCGGTAGCCGCTAACGCCACGTCCAGAACCACGGATCGCAACAGTTTGTGGTCTATACCCAATATTGTACGAACCACCTTCATTGGAAAAGTTACCATATTCATCTATGCCTACACCGAGCCAACCACCCGCAAACCCTCCGATTCCCGGTTTAAAACCATACCCCAGCGGACCGCCAAATGCTCCTGGTTGAGGCGTAACAGCAGCGTCAGACAAAACAAACGCAATACCATCAGCACCATTACCGCCATAGGCGTAATGATTAAATTCAATAGTGATAAGATTATTATTGGTTGGGAATAAACGCTGGAAAGTTGCCGACGTCGCTTGGTTACCTGCATTTTCAGTTAACCTCAAACGCCCATTAATCGAGGAGGGAGTAAAGCTACCATTACTTCGCGCAACCACCCAACGTGCGCTCTGCAAAGCAGAAGTAAAATCATCATTAAAACAGGTAAGTGATGGTGGTCGAGTGACATAATTAATCGACGATGTCCCCGTCATAACCAAACTCCCAGCAGTGACACGTCCAGAAATCGACGATGTATCGTCCAACTGCAATTGATGATGCGTGTAGACGTCACCGTCAACTTTACTTGATCCATGCATTGCAAACGTATTGTAGGCAACGACCAGCAATGCACTATTGCTGTCCTTAAATAGAATGTCACCGGAACTAAGCGCGCCATCCTTAACAAACAAACGAACATTACCTTCAATCAAAATATGTCCATTGCTGTTCAGTGCAAGACTTTCAATCCAATAATCGCCGTTCGACAAAGTCACGGTCGCTCCACCACCAACAGCAACAGCCTTTAAGCGATACTCTTGATGTTGTGATGCAAAAGACAGTGAACAACGGCTATATAAACTAACATTAGCAAATTGCGTTTGGCTGCTATTACCCAAAGTTATGCTATCGTTATCTTGACAATATGTGATCGAATAGTCGCCTGAAGATACGCGATAGCTGTTACTACCTGACAAGGATAGCGCGGTGGATGTTTGGTTGGTAATCGCACAATAATCCCTTCCACCAGTGACACTATCACACGCTTGCGTTGGCATACCACTTCCTAGACTCGATGTACAAAAGTCCAACGGACGCCCATTATCGCCGTACATTCTACTTTCGCCGTACATGGCTAATTGTGTGTCTTTTCTTCCACACATACTGCTGTAATCTGTTGATGTGCCTTGAGCCACATCCGGGAAAACTTTATTAAGATCGACAGTGTCAAAAGCAAAGGTCAATTGACAAAATCCGGCAATCGCGAAGAACAAGAAAAAACGTGTTGCCAGTATGTTAGTGGTCAATTTTAATAATGAACTCGTATTACTCACGTGCTTCAACCTCCACACTGCGACTAACTCTCAGACATTGGCGCTCATCAACAGTACCGCTATCACAATTCCCTGTTTGGCAAACTGCATGACTGGTGATCCGATACAAGTGTGCGGTGCCCACAGTAAATGCGGTACAACTCAGCGTAATTGAATCGCAACCATGAAACCCCGTCACATTGGGTGGTGTCCAAGTTGAGGCAACATTACTGCAACTCACGGTGCCACCATTGAGCGGAAACAGCTGCGCTAACGCCGCATCGGCACCGCTGTTAGCGGCATTGAACGCTCGCAAGCTCCACACCTCAAGGTTAACCCCTTCATCTGCATCAGTGCCGATACGTATCAAGCTCGCGGCAAGCACAGCAATCACCACGATAATAAACAGCGCAATCATCAATGCACTGCCTTTCTGGGTGTTAATTAATCGCAGTTGAAAATGTTTGTTACGGGACATTGAACACCTGCACTTGATGCTGATAAGTGAACGATGAACCCGCCACCTCAAAGGTTGGTGATAACTGCACGATCGCATTATTGGTCAAACTGGCAGGCGCAATTGAGATAGGTAACTGTTGGCTGAAATCATTCACCAAGTTTTCCGCCATTAGTACACCAACAAGGTTTGGGCGCAATTGCTGATTTTCAGTATAGCCGTAGTCTTGATAACGGTAGATCTGCCCAGTAGCAAAAAAACAATAACTGACGGGCGCTGATGCCACATAAAAACGTTGCGCCGGAGAATGCTCGCTAAAACGGACACTGGCCGAAAACGTCACCGTGGTGCTATCGCCCGTAACAGCAACACTACTTATTTTCTGCCGTTTACTAATGCTTGGATGATAAATGTCGTTACTTGCGAGCGGATAGATAAACAGTTGCCAGTCAGGTTGCAATGCCGAAGAGGGAGTAAACAATGTGCCCGTTTTCGCTGGCTTTTCAAACGGCATGTCAAGATAGCTGCCGCTGGCCTCAATTGGTACAAATTCAATGCACTGTTGGCTGGCAGGGGTTGCAGGATCAACATATTGCGGCGTTAACCGTAAGCTGCCCGGCACCGCATTGCGTAATTCGCGGGTCATACGTTCAACCGCGTAACGGCTGCTGCCAATAACCTGATCAACTGCGGATGAATCGACAAAAATGCGGGTACCAAAAATCAGAAAACTGCTAACCCCAATAGCAAGGATCCCCAGCAAAATCATCACAGTAACCAACTCGACTAAGGTAAATCCACGCGCTTGCCGCATCAGTAATTACTCCTGACCAGATCAAACACTATCGGCTCACCCGCAGGCGTAGTGACCACTACTTCAATCAACTTATTGTTGGGATCAAGCAACGACACCGAGACACTAAATTGATAGCCTGGATAACTGCTGGCATAGCTATCACTACTGTTCAACATCGGCGAGTCTTGGGTAAGGCCGTGATAATCATCGACATCATCGTAATCATTACGAGATGACTCTTCCGGCCCGATGTTACCACTACACGCAACGCCACTCGGCGAACCGCAAGGAGGTACACCATTCATCGGTGTATTCTCATCAAACGCTTTGCCCCAAATCTCGTTGAGAATACTCTGGCCTAATTCTGCAGCGCGCACCCGTTGCATGGTGTTGGCCGCATGATCACTCTGCGGAAATAACACGCTGGTAAGCAGCACAATGGAGATGCTAAACACCACCATGCCGACAATCAGTTCAATCAGCGTAAAGCCACGATTAGCCCTCATGGATATATCCTTGCGACTCAATGGCAATCGCGAGGGTTTCATCGGCGACCACCCGCAAACAATCTCCAGCACAGCCTATGGTGGTGCGGCCTAAGTGGTCAAACCCGATGGAGAATACGCCCCTACCGTCAGCAAGCGTCAGGGCTGCGCCACGAGGAAAACCTTGCTGTGGCTCGTTGAAAATGACGCCGCTGCAATCTGCCGTCAAATGCGTGAGCTGATAGCCAACTGTATCAACATTCAGTCGAAAACATCGATCAGGATTATTAAAGGCGAGCATTTGATCACGGCGCAACTCAGCGATGATCTCTTGCCGAAGGGCAAAGGCACTGTAGGAAGATGCCCCAAAGAAACGGGGTAATACCACCACCGAAATGATCGCCAATAACAGAATAGTGACGACCAGTTCGATGAGAGTGAATGCTCTTAAACATCTAAAAACCTGATATTTGAGCATATAGTTTAGGATTTAACCGCTAATGTTAGCAGCCAGTATCAACTACTGTAGCTGTAGCACGTTGTCCAACTCCACCAGAAGCTACATATAATACATGGCAAGTTTGTCCACTATTTGGTGCGCCCTGTTGGTAAATAGTAACTGAGGTCCCACTAACTGTGCCAATCCAATCGGTTGCAGGATCTGCATTCGCAGCGCCTATTTGGGCATCAAGAGCAGCATTTAGTGCATCTCGAGTCGCTGCGATATAGCCATTAACAACCGCGACATCATCTGTCGTTGCTGCCGTACCAGCGATATCAACTGTACCATCACCTGATGTAGAACCTTGGATTACCGCCTTGGAATAGACCATCGAGTTTGCACCATCGATCGCTGATTTCATGCCTTGCAGCGTTGAGGCTCGCGCATCGCTCTGCAGGTTAATAAATTTAGGCGCTGCGACCACGGCAAGGATCCCTAAGATGATGATCACTACCACTAATTCAATCAGGGTAAAGCCTTGTTGCTTTTGCATATCACTTTCCTTCAAGCGGTGTTAAAACGATTTTTGTTAGTTAGTAAAGCTAGTTACCTGACCCGTCGCTGGGTTGTACACAATGCCGTTCGCATTCGGTGTATCCATAGTTGGTACTGGGCTGGCAATACCTGTGTCCTGATCAATCACTAATGACGCAACCTGATGATACACACATAAATCAATACCATTGACTGAGCCGCCATTAAGCGTAGTGACACTTCCCCCTTGGCTATCCAGTACTCTCACAGTGTAGCGTTGGTCACGCGCATCTGCAGTATAAATTACATTTTTTGGTGCGCTTTGTAGCACATTTTCAAACACTTGCTGACAAGTTTGGTCGGTCATGGTGGTCGCAGAGGTGTTAGTCAACCCCGTCGGAAAACCAAAACGTGGGTCAAGTGCGATCCGCGTACCATCCAAAATCACCGAACTATTTCGCCGACCATCCACTTCCCACTGAGAACGCACAAAGCTCACCGCAGTAGACAAACCACCAGCCACACCTTCAACGCTTGCGTTTTCGGCATCATCAGCCACATTCAAAAACCGCGGAATCGCGGTGGCAGCCAATAAGCCGAGGATCATAATCACGATCACCAACTCAATCAGCGAAAAACCTGTTACCTTGCGTTGCATACTGCTCTCCTTTGGCTGTATCCGATTTTAGCAGTTAACTATATAAAATCTAATGTAATACTTTAATTTGAATCATTTCCAGAAAAAGTCACTCGACCACTACTAATCTGATAGCTAATGCGCTGTCCAGCACCACTACGGAATTGGCAAACCTGCTGCGTGGAATCAAAGTCGGTACTGATCTCCGCCTGTTGCACCGACATGCCCAACAACTCTGTCCAAAGCTGTTCACACCCTGCTGTATTCCAAGTAACAATCGTCGGCCATCCCCCCTTGTCCATTAAAATGGTATTGGTCGCTTGGCCGTTCTCAAACATTAACCAATCGGCGGTCATCTTTTGCGGCTTACCTAAGCTTTGCCATTGCGAACGCACCATAGCAAGCACATTCAGCAGCCGGTTATGTTCCAACGCTAAGCCATTGCTAGACAACGTATTTATCCCATTAAAATAACGATTAGCTAACACCAACATCAACAGCAGAAACACCAGCAAGGCGATCGTGATACGAAACAGCCCGAGTGATTTCAAATCGCCCTGCTCTTGAGGTTGCATTAGCGACCTCCTTTGACCACGTTGAGCATGTCCCACATTGGCAGGTAGATACCCAGCGCCAAAATCAACACTATCACCGCCACAATTCCGATCAAAATAGGCTCTAACCGTGCAGTGAGGTTTTTAAGATCGTAATCCACCTCACCTTCGTAGAAATCAGCAGCATCGTTTAACAACTGTTCAATCTGGCCTGTCTCTTCACCGACAGACACCATTTGCAACACCAATGGCGTGAACAACTTACTGTTGCGCGACACCCGCAACATAGATTCACCGGCCTCGATACCACGGCGCATACCGACGATACGGTTGTGCATAAAGCGGTTATCGACCGCATCAGCCACAAGGCTAAGTGCAGTGGTCATCGGCACCCCGGCACCCAACATCATCGCAAAGCTGCGGCAATAGCGCGCCAACGTCGAACGCTCAATAATCGAGCCCACCACGGGCAGATGCAGCTTCATCTTATCCCACTGGAGCTCACCATTTTCGGTCTTGTGCCAGTAACGAATCCCAAAAAATGCGGCACCAACACCGACAATCATCAGCGGCCAATAGTTCACAAACAGACTTGAGGTACCTATCAAAAGTTTAGTCGCCCAAGGCAATTCGGCATTAAAGCGGCTAAACATATCGGCAAATTTGGGGATCACAAAAATGTTCATCACCACCAAGGCAATCACCACCGCCAACAGCACAAAGATCGGGTATCGCACTGCGGCTTTAATGCGGCGACGGGTTTCCTGCTCGCGCTCAATATATTTTGACAGCTGCATAAAGGTTTCTTCTAAGCGGCCGGTGTTTTCCCCAACGTGCACCATAGAAACAAACAGCGGGTCAAAAATATGAGGATGCTGGTTCATGGCCGACGACAATGAGTAACCGGCAGTCAGCTGCACCAACACCTCATTTAACGCCGCTTGTAATTGCTTCGAATGGGTCGACTCCGCTAACCCAGCAATGGCTCGCAACATCGGAATACCACTGCGGGTCAAGGAATACATCTGCCGGGTAAATATTTGCAGCTCGTCTAAGCTAATTTGACTGCGAAACAACGCGGCGAAATCGACATTTTGCCGCGCTTTGGCTTCACGCAGCTCGAGTGGAATAACCGCGCGCGCCATCAGTTGATCAGCTGCAGCATTGGCATTCGCAGCGTCCAATTTGCCGGTTACGGCTTGTCCTGATGCATCCCTGCCGCGGTATTCAAATGTCGGCATAGTTAAACTCCGGAACCCATCAGTTCAGCCACGGGGATTTGTGCATCTGACACATCTTCGACAAGGTTCGCCACCTCATCCAACGTGGTGATGCCACTGTGCAGATATTCCAGCGCGGATTGCAGCAAAGGTTTAAACAGTGGTGACTGTTTCGCGACTAAGGTGAAGCGTTCTGGGTCGCCCGAACGCATCGCTTCAATCATCGGCTCATCTAACTCTAGAATTTCGAACACACCTACTCGGCCACGATAACCAGTGCCGGAACAACTTTGACAACCGCTGCCTTTGCGCAATTTGGCACTGGCAAAATCGATATTTGAAACGCTGGATAACCATGCGTGCTCTTGTGTATTAAGAATGTAAGGCTCAGCACAATGCTCGCAAATTCGGCGGATCAATCGCTGGGAAATAATCACCCGCAACGCACTTGCCACCAAATAACTGGCCGCCCCCATATCGATCAAACGCAATGCACTGGTAATAGCATCGTTGGTGTGCAACGTCGACAGAACGAAGTGACCGGTTAATGCGCCTCGTAAGCCGATTTCTACGGTTTCGCGGTCACGCATCTCCCCCACCATGATAACGTCCGGATCTTGACGCAGGGTGGTGCGCAGTACGCTGGCAAAATCGAGCCCAATCTTATGGTTAACCTGCACTTGGTTGATCCGCGGCAGTTTATATTCCACGGGATCTTCTACGGTAATAATCTTGCGCTCGGCCTTGTTCAGTTCACTCAAAATGCCATACAGGGTGGTGGTTTTACCGCTACCGGTTGGACCGGTCACCAACAGCATCCCATGAGGGCGATGGATCTGTTGCCGAATCCGCATCAGCAGCGAATTGGGCATCCCTGTCTGCTCCAAGGTTAACAAACCTGCAGATTGGTCCAACAGACGCATTACCACGGATTCGCCGTGATAAATTGGCATAGTCGACATACGCACATCGATAGGGTGGCCTTTGACATCAATATGGAAGCGGCCATCTTGCGGCAGACGTTTCTCCGAAATATCGAGCCCAGCCATCAGCTTTAAACGTAATACCAGTGCCGACGCAATGTTGACCTCTTTTAACAGCGTCTCTTGCAGTAAACCGTCAACCCGATGGCGAATGCGCAGCATTTTATCGTCAGGTTCGATGTGAATATCTGAGGCACGAATTTGCACTGCGTCTTCAAAAATAGACTGCAGCAACTTCACAACCGTGGTTTCGTTGTCGGTATCGGCTGAGGTGATGGCGTTCAGGTCAAACTGCTCACCAGCGGAGTATTCCTCCTCCAGCTGCCCCGCCATCTGTTCGATCTGGCTGGTGAGGCGATACAAGCTATCAAACGCAGTAAACAGCTGTTGCTCTTTAACAACCGCTAGTTTGAGCTGTCGCGGTGCGAGTAAAATTTCTAATTCATCAAGCGCTTGCAAGTCAGCGGGATCACTCATTGCCACCAGCACGGAATCCGCATCAGCTTCAATCGGTAAAGCACGGAACCGTCGCGCCTGTACTTCAGACAGCAAGGTCACCACACTTTGTGGCACCACCCGACGGCTGATATCCATCATCGGAATACTTAACTGCTGCGACAAGAATTGCAGCATCTGATCTTCACTGATGTAATCGAGATTGATCAGCGTATAGCCAAGCTTACGCCCAGTCTTGCGTTGTTCCGCCAGCGCACTGACGAGTTGTTCCTCAGTGATAATATGCTCTTGTACCAACAAGTCACCAAGGCGCATTTTGAGTCTGGGTTTCAACGTACTTCTCCTATCTGCAATAAGCGGCTTTCAATGTACGCGCGTGCATCGACCGATAGTCCACTCATCGTGAGCGCCTGGCGGTATTCGCTAACAGCCGCTGCATAATTGCCTTGGGCATCTAATGCATGGGCATAGCCAAAACGCCAGCGGCCATCATCTGGCGCAAGCAGTAACAACTGCTGATAACCTTGAGCCACCTTCAACCAATCCTGCTGTTGCTGCGCAATACGTAGCACTGCAAGCCATTTTTCATTGGCCAGCGCGGAGTTATCGCTGATGCGTTCCAAACTGTTAGCGGCTTGTGGCCATTGGGCACGAGCAATCTGCACCCGCGCCAGCAACAGCCAAAACTCGTCATATTGAGGATAGTTCGCTACGCCAATTTGCAGTACGGCTTCGGCATCATCCAATTTGGCTTCAGCGTAATAAAGTGCCGCCAGTTGCCGTCTTGCTTCATGCAAGCTGGGGTTATTACGTAATGCTTGATTCAGTTCCACCACCGCCTGCTGACGATTACCGTCGGCCAGCAACACCTTGGCTTGCTGCAGTTGCTTTTGCGCCAATTGCGCTGGAGTTAACTCAACTTCGGTGATCTGCAGCTGATTACTGCTAGTGACGTTTTTTGCAGGCTTCTCTCGCGAGTTACTGGTCGACGGCTGCGTCACTGGCGCAGACGAAACCTCGCGTTGTTGTTCAGTTAACCTGGCAGCAGGTTCAACCACTGAGGTTGGAGCAACTGCCGTTGCCATCACTGCGGACTGAGTGACAGTGGCGTTTGGCGCTGGAGTAGACTCAAGATGAGCAACAGCGTCCGCAGGATTGGCCGGAGTTACTGTCGGTATTGTGGGTGTTACTTGCTGCTGCGCAGCAGTTTTAGCAGCAACATCCACGGAAAGCGCGGGTTGAGATTCTACGGCCGTAGATGTGGCAGTAGGTGCAGGCGAAGAGACCGTTTCTGCAGTAGTTTCAGTAGCAACATTTTCGGCAGCGGTTGTCTCTTGCGCGGCGAGAGCAACAGCTGGCGCATCAGCTGCCAACGATGCCGTGTGCACTAGCTCTGGTTGGTTGGCGTGTTTATCCGCTTGAGTGAGTAACCACCAGCCAAGGGCAGCCATTAACACGCCCAGCATCAACCCCAGCATTAATAACTTCCAACTCGATTTGGCGGGGGTGACCGACAACTGTGCAGTTGCTGCAGCACTAAAACCATGCTGTTGTTGGCGCTGATCAAGGTCTTTTAACATTTGATTGACGACACTCATAACAGACCTCGCCACAGCATGGCGCCACCGGCCAATGTTAATGCCATCAACAGCAGCCCCCACAACCAAGTTTGGCTAATTTGACTCGCATCTTCGGTGTCTTTAATTGCCGCACGCACATGCTTGTGGTTAACGCAGCTCAGTCCCTCACCAAAACTTAGCATCAGCGCCTTATGGGCAAGCACATTGATCAAACGCGGAATACCCCGTGAACCTTTAAACAATAACTTAGCCTCAGCAGGATGGAATAAAGGTTGGCCTTGATAGCCAGACACAGCCAAACGATGGCGCACATAGGCCGCCACTTCATTTAAGGTCAATGGCCGCAACTGGTAGCTAAAGGTGATGCGCTGCCGTAGCTGGCGCAGATTATCTTGCGCTAAGCGCTGATCCAACTCAGGCTGGCCGAATAACACTACCTGCACCAATTTGCGTTGCTCAGTTTCAAGGTTAGTGAATAGTCGCAGCGCTTCAAGGCTCTCATCGGGCAAAGCTTGGGCTTCATCCAGCACCAGCACAATTTGCTTGCCATCGGCAGCAAGATTTAGCAGCTGCTGCTGGATCAAGCCGGTCAGCTGCAGTTGATCGTGCACATCGGCCGTAGCAATGCCGAGTTCTTCCGCCACAGCTAATCGCAATTCCATCGGATTTAGATAAGGATTAGGCAAATAAGCGCACACAAATGAATCGGGTAATTCGTTCAGCAACTTGCGGCAAATGAGGGTTTTACCTGTCCCAACTTCACCAGTGACTTTGATGAACCCCTCACCCGATTGCAGTGCTACTTGCAGTACTTGCAGCGCCTCGACATGAGGCGCCAGTCCGAAAAAGAATCCGGTGTTTGGGGTGAGCGCAAACGGCAAAGTTTGCAGACCAAAATGTTGCTGATACATGGCTTAGTTGCTCTGTGGATACCAGCGATCTAACAAGGATTGTGATTGCTGCAGCTGTTGCTGCCAAGTGTCAGCGCCCACCACAGTCGGTTTAATTAAAATGACCAGTTCGGTTTTGTTTACCGCTTTCACTTTATTGGTAAACAATTGCCCCAATAACGGCACATCACCCAGTAGCGGCACTTTCGATTCACGATCTGAGCTGCTGGTTTTCATCAAACCACCAATCACCACCACATCGCCAGAACGGGCGCGGATCACCGTGTCGGATTCGCGGATCTCGCTTTGTGCCAAAGGCAGTTCTAATGAGTCGTTACCCACTTGAATGTTCTTTTGCTGATCGCTGACATCAGTTACTGAGGGATGCACATGTAACAGCACATTACCATCGCCATCAATTTGCGGTGTCACATCGAGCGCAATACCGGAGAAGAACGGTGTCAGCTCCACATCTGGGGTAGTGACCGACGTTGAGGCACTTGCCACGGTTGAGGCAGAAACGTTGGTCACGTAGTACTCATCGGTCCCCACTTTAATAATCGCTTTTTGGTTATTCGATGCGGTTACCCGTGGACTCGATAGCACATCCACATCGCCTTGAGTTTTCAGTAAGCTAATCAAACCACCGAAATCTGAACTACCATCGGCACGATTTTGCGCGAAGGTGAATGAGGTCACGCCGCCAATCGCTTGGCTGATACTGTCACCAACCGCACCGGCAGACGTACTAAAGTTAAATGCAGTATTGCCATTCGCCAACGCGGTACCTAGCACGTTATCCCATTGAATACCTTGCTGATAATTATCAGACAACTGCACTTCAACAATTTTGGCTTCCAAAACCACTTGCCGTTGCAGATGCTGCTCCGATTGATTTAAAAACTGACGGATTTGCCGCAGTTCATCAGGGAACGCCCGCACGGTCACCAAACCCGCTTGTGGGCTCACCACCACACTGCGACCATCACCGGTAGCGCCAATAATAGAGACTAAGGTTTCTTGCAATTTACCCCAAAAATCGGTCTTGGTTCGCGATGAAATAAAGGTGCCGTTGGTAGTGTTATTGCTGTTATTTTGATTGAAATTACCAGAACTGTTGCCACCGCCATTATTGTTGGATTGGAAATTACTATTGGAATTACTGCCATTACGGTTGCTGCTATTGTTGTCGGTAATCCGACCAGAGCTGACTGAGGTCAGTGATAACCCATCGCGCTCCATATCGAGGTAATTCACCGCAAATGTTTCGCTGCGCATGCCTGCAGGATAGATTTGCAGCACTTTACCCGCACGAGCGATTTCATAACCGTACAGGTCTTGAACTACCTTCAGTACTTCCGGCAGGGTCACCCCTTTTAACGACAGCGAAATCGTACCGCTGACATTGGGGTGAACCGCCACACTCAGCGGAGTACCTTCCACCAAACTGTTGAAAAACACTTTGGCATCAACATCATGCGCTGACACATTAAAGCGCTTCTCAACCGGCGCTGCGCTGACACCCGATAATAAACTGCCACCCGTCAACTCTTGCTGCAGACTCGCAGGCATAGGCGCTGCGGGCGGTACCGCTTTTTGCTCGGCAGGCTTAAGCGACTCATTCAGTGCTTGTTTTGATGCCGCCGGATTGGGTCTATCCGTCGCCTGACACCCGGCAAGAGCGAGAGAAAGACAGCAAAAGAGGAAAGGCAGTTTATTCATTGTTATCTCTTCTTGTTCTGCTTAGTCACAGTAGGAAACAGGCTTAAACGACGCCCATCCGCCAGCGAAACTTGGTTATCGTGGATGGCGCTAATCACCACGCCGTTAACGCTATCACCCACGTGATAAATCTGATTATTGATCACAGCATGTTTACCGGTTGCCCCCGTAACAATGCTGTTAAGTTGCAAGCGCACTTCTGCACTCGGCAAGGCCTCCGCCGCACTGCCCATGCGTACGCCCGCAGGTGGCATCGTGGGATCACGTAAGCTGGCAGCACTCGCGGGTAGCGTAGCCACCAATAACACCCAAAGTAATCGCTTAGTTGTTAGCAACACTGATGAAATCCTTATTGATACTTAGGGTATAGAGTGACAACTCCACTTGTGCCAGCGGATACTTATCTACCTGATAATCCAATGACTTCCAGTATAGCTTGTGCTCCATAGATTCAATCGCTTGGACAAACTTCATCACCGCAAAGTAATCCCCTTCAAAGGTCATCACTATGCCATGGCTATAGAGATTCATCTCGCCGCCTGATGCTTCATCGCCCACTTTCAGCAGCGGGTTGGGTTCAACTGATTTAAAGCTCGACAGCGTGACACCTTTACTGCGTTCCAGCAGTTGCGCCAATAACATCGGCATTTTATCGGCAGGGATCAAATCTAAAGTTTGCTGGTTAAGCTGCTGATCGATGTCAGCAATCTGCGCGATGAATTGCTGCTGTTGCTGACGTAACTCTTGATTAGGATCTTGCGCTAGGCGCTGGTTTAATAACACGATTTGGTCATTAGTATTACGCAGCAACTTAGTTGCGCTTTGCTGTTGCTGCTGTAACTTACCATGCTGCGTCCACATTGCATCAAAGGGAACATACACAATCGACGCAGCTAACAACCAGCAAACCAAGGCCACCATCTGCCGTTCACGTTGTGACAGCGGGTTATACAGGCCAGCAAGCTTTTCAAAGTATTTCATTTGGTTGCCTCCCCTAACTCACTGGTCAGCACAAAGGCTAATGGCTGCTGCTCGCCGCGTTCCATGGTCATTGAAGCAAACGACTTCCCTTTGAAACTCTCGGTTTGTGATAGTCGACCAATCCAAGCGGGCACTTCGGCAGGCTTGTCGCTGTAACCTTCAAAGCGCAGTGCTTGCTCGTCAAATCGTAACCGTGTCAGCCAAATCTTACCGTCAGACACATCAGCCAACTCTTGCAGCTTTTCGGTAAATCCTACCGACTTTAACTGTTCGCGTTGCTTGAGTTCATGCAGCAACAAGGTTTTGAGTCGCAGCTCCTGCTGCTGTTCAGTAACCTGCGCTTGCAGGGCAGCATCGGCTTGATGTTGTTGAAGTTTTAGCTGCAGGCCATCTCGCTGTTGTTCAGCAGTTTGAGTCTGAGTTCGCAACTGTGCGAGCTGTGTCTGCAGTTGCTGATTTTGATACCAAAGCAAACCGTTAGCTGCAGCGCCGAGCAAGATAATCAGCCCAAATAGCGCAGCCAAACGAGTAAAGGTAAGCCGCTGCTTCGGCGGCAATAAACTCGCCGAAAAGAGGTTAACACGGGTCTTACTCATGCTTCCTCCCGTGACAATTCTAAGCAGCCAAGCTCAGCAAATTTGGCACAGATATCAGCCGCCTCAACCAAATTAACCGGTTGGTTGAAGTTAGCCGATACTAATTTGCCCAACAATTGACGCTCGCCCGAACACAGTAATTCAATAGAATTAACTGGCGCTTGGCGCATCTGGCTTTCAAAAAAGTCCATCGAGCGTTGCAGTTCCAAACTAAGACTGTCAGCAATTCGCCCCCGCAAATCATCTTCGGTATAACTATCGAGCGCGCTAAAGCCACGCACGCGGCGAAACATCCACAGTTCGCGGTTTTTCACCACGGTTAGAAACACATCTTCACCCGGCACATGACTTACAACGAGACGGGCCTGGTTATCGGCCTCAAACAGATTGGCTGGCATCAGCTCTTCAATGCTGATCCCCACAATTTCAAGGCCTTGCGCTTGAGCCGCCAGCGCCATCTTGCTCAATTCTCTGCGATCGGTAATCACCACTTGAATCTTGCTGGCTGAGGCTGAAGGGAATTCAAAATAATCAAGATGGATGTCAGTAACCGGTGTTTGCACCATATCTTTTACCGACCACAGCAAGGCTTGCTGCATTTCATCTTCTGGCACATTGGGCCTGTCGACTGTCAGCACTTGATAACGCCCAGCTGCTAATACCAATTGCAGCGTGGCAGCACCGTAATTCGTAGCCAGTTCACTAAATAGCGCACTCCAGTCGCCTTGATGGCTATAAAAACGCACGTCATGCTCCGCCGTGGCCTTACACGCCCATGCAGCGTTGGCGCTGACAAAGAGTCCGAGTTGTTGTTCTGGTCGTTTCGCACGCCAAAATTGCCATCGTTTTAGGGCTGCTGTCATATTGCTTTTAAGTTCTCATCGAGTCATTACAAGCTTAAAAACGTGAGCGCTGCTGCACTGCGCATCTACAAATTTAAATGGATGTTATACGCTAATTAACTAATTCTACAGAGAATAATAGGTGAAAAATGTAAAGCTGTGCTGTGACTTTGGGCTAAGTCGCAACAATAGTGATTAATCTATTGAAATTGGGTCACTAAATAACGGGCCTTGAGCCGCACTAATGCCTAAAATTTTCAGTGTTTGCCACTCTTCTAATAGCTCAACCCCCTCTGCCACAACGTCAATATCTGTCAGCGGTAAACTCCCCATTAGACTACGAATAAACAGCTGATTCTCAGGACGTAAATGAATCTGCTTCACCAACGAACGGTGCAGTTTCACCATGTCAAAACCGGCTTCTACAATATATTGAGTACTAATCACCTGTTGCCCCACATGATCAACGCACAAACGCGCGCCCATCATTTTGATCATCTGTAATCGTGGCTGCAGTTGCACTAAAGCCTCAACGGTGAATGACTCATCAACTTCCACGATCAACCGCGGCATCAGGTCGCGATGCTCTAACATGATCCGTTTTAACCAACGGAAAAAGTCGTTATTCATCAACGTATCGTGTGCCAAATTGATACTGAAATAATCCGCGCCATGGCCACTAGGAAGCAGATCATAAATAATCCGCTCTAAGGTAAAACGCTCGATTTGTGGAATTAAACCACACTTGATTGCCATCGGCAGAAACAGGGTCGCGCGCACTAAATTGCCGTCGACTTCGCGCGCTCGAGTAAAAATTTCGCGGTGATGGACTAAACCATCGGCATCAATCACAGGTTGCGCGAAATTCACAAAACGCTTGTCGGCCAAAGCCATCTCTAAGAAGGTACGCCAACGCACAGAGCCGCGGGCAAACTCTGCATCCACGGCGCCTTTGTCGTACATAAACCAGTTATTATTGCCCTGCATCTGTGCCGCCCGCAGCGCCATTTCAGCTTCTTCTAACAACTGATTGGGCTCATCACCCAACTTAAAATAGGCGCAGCCCACATGACAAAAGGCATCGTGTTGTGCCACTTCGTCTGGTTTTAGGCTGGCGCACAACTTCACTAAGCGTGAAGCTAACTGTTCTGCTTCAGCTAAGCTGATCTGCGTCACCAATACTGCGAACTGACTATGACTGCGGCGGGTCAACACACTGTTAGGCACCGACTGCAGCATGCGCCCGATATGATCGACATTGAGCAACAGATATTCGCGCAAGCCGTTATCGCCTAATAGTTGATGCAACTGCTCAAGCTCTTCAAATTCCAACAGTAACAACGCACCGTGAGACATCATGCCGCTGCTGCCACTGAGCGCATCGAGGCGGTTGTCAAACAGCAGCCGATTACCGATACGGGTTTCATGATCAAGAAAAGTGTTACTGCGAATAAAGGTATCAAACCGCGCCCGCTCCTTTTTGGCTTCAGCGAGCTGATCAAGCAACTGCGAAATGGCGCGATTAATAAAGCGAGGGTGGCCTTTGCTGTAGCGATTGCGCGCCAGTTCATAGCGACCTTTAAGGATCAAATGACAACGCTCACCGATGGTTTCTAATCCAGCGAGCTGATCGGCATACCAGCGATACCCTAAGCGCGCGGTGATAAGCACGCCGACAAAACCCATCAGCACAATCCAGATTTCAAATTTATTCGGCAGGTAATGCCACAAGGGCTGCGGCAACAACAGTTGCATCCGAACTTTGGGTTGCTGTGGCAGTTGCAGATCAATCACCCTCGGCATATCAGCGAGTTGACCACTGACGTATTCATACAGCAGTTCTTGGCCATTCCAGACCCGTGCTTCTAACGCATCGGCGGAGCGGATTAGATCAGGCAGCCATAAATTGATTTGAGGTAACTCTTGCTGATGAAGATGAGATGCTAAAGATTGTTCAATAACATCAATATGATGCTGTTGAAAACGGTAGGTCAATTGCGAATAGGCCATAATCGCCATCAATAAGCCCACCAAAAAGGTGATGCTCAGCGACAATAGCCAAAAGCGCGATAAACGAATGGTGAGAAGCCGAGTTAATTCCATAAATGTGGCGTTCCTGATCACCGAAATTGTCGGTCAAGCTAGTCACAACACAAGCAAATTTACGCTGGCGAACGCATAAACAAATCCCGCCAACATAACCACATTTACCCAAGCCTTCGTTAGTCTAGATATTCCGAAAAACCGACTTATAAGGCTTTTGATTATTAAGCAGTTAGCCCCAAAACGCAACCGCACACCCATAACAAAAACGCCCTCACGAAGAGGGCGTTAATCGAGGCGAAATAACAGTAGCCGCTTACTCTTGGTATTCTGGTACTGTATTGATTTCAGCCACACCTGATTCAATCGCAGCAATCGCAACCGCTTTGGCTACGCGCGCTAACAAACGTGGGTCCATTGGCTTTGGCAGGACGTAGTTTTTGCCAAATGTCAGCTCAGTAATGTTCGGGTAAGCCGCCAATACTGACGCGGGTACTGATTCTTTCGCCAACTCAGCCAAGGCATACACTGCTGCCAGCTTCATTTCATCATTGATTTCACGGGCACGCACATCCAGCGCACCACGGAAAATGAATGGAAAACACAACACGTTGTTCACTTGGTTTGGATAATCGCTGCGACCCGTACCCATAATCAGATCGCTACGGGTAGCGTGGGCAATCGCTGGGTTGATTTCTGGATCAGGGTTTGAACAAGCGAAAATCACTGGGTTGTCAGCCATCAACGCCAACTCTTCCGCGCCCAACAGGTTAGCACCTGACAGCCCCAAGAATACGTCAGCCCCTTCCATCGCATCACGCAGCGTACGCTTTTCCGTTGGCGTGGCGAACAAGGCTTTATATTCGTTGAGATCGGTACGGTCACTGTGGATCACGCCTTTACGGTCCAACATATAGATGTTTTCACGTTGTGCACCACACTTCACCAACAAGCTCATACAGGCGGTCGCTGCAGCGCCAGCACCCAAGCAAACAAATACAGCATCTGCAATATTTTTACCTTGGATTTCCAGTGCGTTAATCATACCTGCAGCCGTCACAATGGCGGTGCCGTGTTGGTCGTCGTGAAATACCGGAATAGCACAACGGGAAATTAATTCACGTTCAATTTCAAAACACTCAGGTGCTTTAATATCTTCGAGGTTAATACCGCCAAAAGTATCGGCAATAGCTTCAACAGTATTAATAAAATCTTCGTTTGTACGATGTTTAACCTGAATATCGGTCGCATCGATGTTAGCAAAGCGTTTAAATAATAGCGCTTTACCTTCCATTACAGGTTTAGAAGCCAAAGGACCAAGATTACCCAATCCGAGAATTGCAGTACCGTTTGAGATTACAGCAACAGTATTGCCTTTGTTGGTGTAACGGTATGCATCTGCAGGATTAGCAGCGATTTCACGTACGGGCTCTGCCACACCTGGGCTATAAGCTAACGCCAAGTCCATACTGGTTTCAGCAGCTTTGGTAAGTGCAACAGCGGTTTTCCCGGGTACAGGGAATTCATGGTAATCAAGTGCTTTTTGACGGAAATCGGTCATCTTTCTTTCCTAAGTTCAAGCCAATATATTAGTGCCCACTACATTTGAATTTATCGCCACATTTTGAATAGTTAGAAGTGTGACCAAATACAAATAGGGTCGCTAAAGATACTTGATATCGACCATTAATCAAACACTATTTCCGAAATTTTCGCGTTCACCCAAGACAACGATTTATATACATTATTTTCAAAAGTTACATAACGGAAATAAGAATGAAACAAGCCATCAAAGATGAAATCGGATTACAAAAAACTGTGTCTTTAAAATAGAAAAATGGCGCTTATTCAATATAAGATTTAAATTAATTACAGAGCTTAGTGAGTAACATTCATTTGGCAAATTTGACAAGCTTTGCATTTCCATAATGCCATATTGTGACGTAACGCACATTTGCTGATATATGAACATCATCCAAGCTCAAAACCAGCCTAACGCATCAATGTTGCCAGCGGCGTAACCGTGCTGATTGAGCAAAGAAAAAGGCGTCCAGAGGACGCCTTTTTCAGAATCAGTCGCTTGGCAATTATTTCTTGCCCAGTACACCGAAACGCTTGTTGAACTTCTCGATGCGGCCACCGGTATCAACAACTTTCTGAGTACCAGTGTAGAATGGGTGACATGCACCACATACGTCCAAGTGCAGGTTTTTACCAGCAGTTGAGTGTACTTTGATCACGTTACCGCAAGTACAAGTTGCAGTGATTTCAGCGTATTCAGGATGGATACCTGGTTTCATAGGGATTACCTCAAGTTTAAGGCCATGTCGCTCTCCCAACCCGAAGTTGAGCACCACATGCGGTTAATACAATATGTGTTAGGGCGCAGGATTCTACTGGATAGCTACTGTTAATTCAAGCGCTAAAGCAGCGCATCAAATTTTTTCTCTGCCACCTTTTTGTCCGCATATTGTGCCAATAACTGCGCGCTAGGACAGCGCAATTGAGCATCACGTCGAAGTGACGACGGATTACCACGATAAAACGCCTTAGGGTTCGCCTCTAAAATCCCCAACGCCGCCGCATACACATTTGTATTCCACTCTTTTGCGTAACGATTGGCTAAGCGCCATAAGGTTTGGCTACCGTTATAGTCCAAACGACAACCATCCATGTAAGCGCTTGAGTTGGCGCTTGAGTTGGCGCTTGATTTTACGCTTGAATTTACGCTTGCCACCGCGGCACTCTCGGGCGCTGCGCTAATGGCTTTTTGCGGGCTGGCGGTCTTCGCAGCATTGGGCGTTGGTGCCGATTTAGCCGCAGTAGCTTCAAGCGCTGGCACTGCAACACTTGGCTCAATATGGCGATATAACGACAGCTTTTTGCTGGAAGGCGGGTCGGCAACGGGAACCGAATCAGCAAACAGCGGCAAGCTTGCCACCGTCAACCAACGTTGCTGCAGATATTCATTCACGACCAGCTTGGCGTCAGGGTCAGTCACTTCATCAATCCCTTGCAGCAAATACATAAAATCGTTGATACGATCAACCATCAACCGCTCTTCACCGCTTTGTTGCTGCACAATAAATTGCAGTCGCTCGGTGTCTGTCACGTCGGAAACAATATTGAGTTTAATCAGCGGGATTTTGCCTAAATCGAATAAGCGCTGATTGATACTAACATGCGAGGTGCCAGCCCAAGCACTGTTAAACAGCATCACAACAGTCACGATGAGGTAACTCAATCGCTTAGTTTGGCTTTTCATACGATTCCTTAGCACTGATTTTCTGTTTAATCCACTGGCTCTAGCATACTTCAGTCGTTACACTGGCCAGCAGTATCCGTCCACAACTGTATATCGTTCTCCATGCCGCAATTTGCCGAAATCGCCCTTCCAGTCCCATTACGGCAAAATTTTAGCTATCGCATTCCTGACACCATCACCACCGCAATCACCCAAGGGGTGCGGGTAGAAGTGCCTTTTGGCCAACAAAAAATGATTGGCCTAGTGACCGCATTAACCGACAGTTGCGCTCTACCGCCACAAAAAATTCGCAATATCAACCGAGTATTGGATGGCGAATCTTTGCTCAGTGAACCACTTTATAAACTCACCGAGTGGGCAGCAAGATATTATTTTTGTAGTCACGGCATGATGTTATCGCAAGCGATTCCAGTCGCGTTGCGCAAAGGCGCCAGTGCCCAGCCAGAAACCATCCGCTATTACGCCTTGACTGAAAAAGGCGAGCAGGCAGATAGCAACAGTCTTGGCCGCGCCCACGCACAGAAAAAAATTGTCGAGCTGCTCAAAGGCAGCGAAGTCACCGTTGAAGAAGCGCAAGCATTAGGACTCAGCCCCAGTGCATTGAAATCGCTGCGCGAGCGCGACTGGATTGACATATTTGAACAACCGGTGACCACCGATATCAGTTGGCGTGATGAGTTAAAGATGGGCGAAGCGCCACATCGGCTCAACAAACAACAAGCCGTTGCTGTGGCAGCACTGAATCATCAACAAGGCTTTAATTGTACCTTGCTTGAAGGGGTGACAGGCTCTGGCAAAACTGAAGTCTACTTGGCATTGATTGAAACCGTGCTGAAAGCGGGTCATCAAGCCTTGGTGCTGGTGCCAGAAATTGGCCTAACCCCACAAACCATCAACCGCTTTAAACATCGTTTTCATGTGACGATTGCAGTGCTGCACTCTGGCCTGACCGATAAACAGCGGCTCGATGCTTGGCGCCAAGCCCGCAGTGGTGAAGCAGCCATCATCATCGGCACTCGCTCGGCGCTGTTTACCCCTATGCGCTGGCCGGGAGTGATCATTCTTGATGAAGAGCATGATAGCAGCTTTAAGCAGCAGGAAGGGGTGGGTTACCACGCCCGCGATTTAGCCGTAATGCGCGGCAACCTTGAAAACATTCCGGTGGTGCTCGGTAGTGCAACCCCGTCACTGGAGTCGCTGCACAACGCCATTGCCGGACGCTACCATCACCTGCAGCTGAGCGAACGCGCCGGTACTGCGGTCAAAGCCCGCCAAGGGGTGATTGATATTCGTAATCAGCCATTGCGTGGCGGCGTATCGCAAGCACTATTTAACGAGATGCGGCTGCACCTGCAAGCTGGTAACCAAGTACTGCTGTTTCTCAATCGCCGTGGCTTTGCGCCTGCGCTGCTATGCCATGAATGTGGCTATCTGCACGAATGCGATCGCTGCGATGCCTTTTTTACGCTGCATCAATCTTTGGGTGAAATTCGCTGCCACCACTGTGGTAATCAGTATGCAATTCCGCGTCAGTGCCACAACTGCGGCAGCACCATGCTGCAAGGGCAAGGGATTGGCACAGAGCAGCTCGAAGGCATTCTCAGCAAAGAGTTTCCAGAGTACCCGGTGGTGCGGATTGACCGCGACACCACCAGCCGCAAAGGCTCTTTGGAGCAACAACTGAATGCAATTCATCGCGGCAGCTATCGGATTTTGGTTGGCACGCAAATGCTCGCCAAAGGCCACCATTTTCCTGATGTGACCTTGGTTGCCCTGCTCGACGTGGATGGCGCATTGTTTAGCGCAGATTTTCGCGCGCCGGAACGGTTTGGCCAGTTGTATACCCAAGTGGCAGGCCGTGCCGGCCGCGCCAGCAAACCGGGGACTGTACTGCTGCAAACCCATCAAAGTGATAACCCGTTGCTGCAAGATCTACTGCAACGCGGCTACAGCGAATTCGCACGGTCGCAGTTAGAGGAACGTAAGCTCGCCCTGCTACCACCTGTGTGGCATATGGTGCTGGTACGTGCCGAAGCCCATCACGCAGAAGATGCCGAAAACTTTCTCAGGGCGTTTGCCGAACATTTCGGCCAGCAGCCATCGCTAGAGATCATTGGTCCGATGCCTGCGCCGCTCGATCGAAAAGCCGGATTTCATCGCCGCCATCTGTTGGTACAAGCCGCCGACCGCCGGTTGATCCAACAACTGTTTGAACATGCTCTGCCACTGTTAGAGCAGCTACCGCAGGCACGCCGTTGCCGGTGGAGCATCGATCGCGATCCGCAAGATCTGCTGTAACTTGCACAATTTAGGGGCAAAAAGCGCGATAAAAATCATCCCTGCCGTAGCTTTCATATAGCTATAACCGCTAGAATGTACGGTTATTCCGTTATCCACCTATTTCAGTCGTCAGTGTCGATAAAACGCCAATGAAAGCACATATTCAATCTTTGCTCGAACAAACCGTAGCCACCTTGAAACAACAAGGGATCATTCCCGAAGATGCCGCACCAAGGATTCAGGTCGATCGCACCAAGGATAAAACACATGGCGATTTAGCCACTAACTTGGCAATGATGCTGAGCAAACTTGCGGGTAAAAACCCGCGCGAACTGGCTAACATCATCATCGACAATCTACCTGCGTCCGCCAACGTCACCAAAGTGGACATTGCCGGCCCAGGGTTTATCAACTTTTTTATCGATGAAAATGCGCTGGCAAA
The DNA here is from genome assembly GCF_017354945.1 of Shewanella avicenniae. Classification (NCBI taxonomy): domain Bacteria; kingdom Pseudomonadati; phylum Pseudomonadota; class Gammaproteobacteria; order Alteromonadales; family Shewanellaceae; genus Shewanella; species Shewanella avicenniae. The sequence goes on from NZ_CP071503.1 coordinate 3,697,475, forward strand.
TCAACTACAAGCCGCGTTAAACGATGCCCATCTCGGCATTAATTTGCCTGCAGAACAAACCGTGGTGGTTGACTATTCATCACCTAACCTCGCCAAAGAGATGCACGTGGGTCACCTGCGTTCCACCATTATTGGTGACGCCGTGGTGCGCGCATTGGAGTTCATGGGGCATAAGGTGATTCGCCAAAACCACGTGGGCGATTGGGGTACGCAATTTGGTATGTTGCTGGCCTACATGGAAGAGCTGCGCGCGGCCAATGGCGAAGCGACTGAGATTGAACTGTCAGATTTGGAAACCTTCTACCGCGCCGCCAAAGTGCGTTTTGATGAATCAGAAGATTTTGCCACTCGCGCTCGCCACTTGGTGGTTGAGCTGCAATCGGGCGACGAATACTGCAACAAACTGTGGCGCGAATTTAACGATATTTCACTGAGCCACTGCCATAAAGTCTATGAGCGTTTAGGTGTCAGCCTGACCCGCGCTGACGTGCATGGCGAAAGCGCCTACAACGATGACTTAGCGCAAGTTGTAGCGGATTTGGATGCCAAAGGGCTGCTGTCTGAAAGCGATGGTGCCAAAGTGGTCTTCCAAGAAGAGTTCCGCAATAAAGAAGGCGAACCGCTGCCTGTCATTATCCAAAAAGCCGATGGCGGTTACCTGTATGCCACTACCGACTTAGCAGCGATGCGTTACCGTTCGGGCACCTTGAATGCCGATCGCGCACTGTATTTTGTTGATTTGCGCCAAGCGCTGCACTTCCAGCAAGTGTTCAGTCTCGCCCGCACCGCAGGTTTTGTCCGTCCAGAGATGACGCTGGAACACATGGGCTTTGGCACCATGAACGGTGAAGATGGACGTCCATTCAAAACCCGTTCTGGCGGCGTTGTGAAACTGGTCGACCTGCTCGATGAAGCCTACACTCGCGCCATTGAACTGGTACGTAGCAAAAACCCAGAAATGGATGAAGCAACCCTGACAGAAATCGCCCGTGTGGTCGGTGTAGCGTCAGTGAAATACGCGGATCTCTCGAAAAACCGCAGCAGTGATTACATCTTCAGTTTCGATCAAATGCTCAGCTTTGAAGGTAACACCGCACCATACTTGCTGTATGCCTACACCCGTGTTGTCGGCATATTCAAGAAAGCGGCTGATATCGATTTAAGCAACGCCAAAATCGAACTCAACGAAGAGAAAGAGAAAGAACTCGGCACTAAGCTGGCACAATTTGGTGAAGTACTGGCACGCGTGGTCGACAAAGGCCAACCCCATCTGCTGTGTGCTTACCTGTATGAGCTGGCTGGAGCCTTCTCTAGCTTCTATGAAGCTTGTCCGGTATTGGCGGCCGATAACGAAGCCGCGCGCGACAGCCGTTTATTGCTGTCACAGTTGACCGCGAAGACCCTGAAACAAGGTCTGGGTCTGCTGGGTATTGAGACTTTGGAACGGATGTAACCCATGCGAAGCGACTATGCCAACAGCAAGCCGCGCCAACCTCGCAAGCGCGGTGCTAACAGCAAAAGCAAAGCGACGGCTGCGCCACGCCGCCCAGTATCACCAATCAAGTTCGTGGTGGGCTTGGCCGTGCTTGTGGGGTTTATCTACGCGTTGTGGTTTTTAAAGCATGACGGCACTGACGCCGCGAGCGGCAATGAACCACAAGCTGTGACAACCAAAGCGGCGGCACCAGCAACAACCAATCCGAAAGATACGTTGCCACCAAAGCCGAAAGAAGAGTGGACCTATCAGAAAGAGCTTGAAAACAAGCAAGTTGAAGTGGATGTACCAGCGCAGAGCAATCAGCCAAGTCGCCCATATCAGATGCAATGTGGCTCTTTCCGTAAGGAGTCACAAGCTCAAGAGATGAAAGCCGTTATCGCATTCCAAGGCATTGAGGCGCAAGTACGTAAAGTCGGCGGCAACAATGGTGATTGGTTTAAAGTGATCCTTGGCCCCTATGATGCGAAGCGCCAAGCTGAGCGCGATCGTCATACCCTGCAACGCGTAGGTCTCAACGGCTGTATGATCTGGCTTTGGACTAATTAACCCGTTGGTCACATAAAAACCGCCTTTTTGGGCGGTTTTTTTATTTTTACGCCAATCCCCACGCATTTGCGAAGATGACAGTTGATATTACGCCAAGGCCGCCCCATATACAGCTGTATCACCCACTGGTTCACCCACCAGCATTTGAGAGGAAGTATCGTGACCACAATCGTATCAGTACGCCGCAATAATCAGGTTGTTATGGCGGGTGACGGTCAGGTTTCATTGGGAAACACCGTCATGAAAGGCAACGCGCGTAAAGTTCGCCGTCTGTACCACAACAAAGTGATTGCCGGTTTTGCCGGTGGTACTGCCGATGCCTTCACCCTATTTGAGAAATTTGAAGCTCAGCTAGAGATGCACCAAGGCCATCTGATGAAGGCCGCCGTTGAGCTTGCCAAAGAGTGGCGCACCGACCGCGCTCTGCGCAAACTAGAAGCGCTGCTCGCCGTGGCTGACCACTCCGCCTCACTGATCATCACCGGTAATGGTGATGTATTGCAGCCAGAAAACGATTTAATTGCCATCGGCTCCGGTGGTAACTACGCGCAATCAGCGGCCATCGCCCTGCTGCAAAATACTGAACTGGGCGCCCGCGACATCTGTGAAAAGTCGCTGACCATCGCTGGTGATATCTGTGTGTTCACCAACCAGTTCAAAACCATTGAAGAACTCAATTACTAAGCCGGAGCGTTGAGGAAAGATTATGTCTGAGATGACCCCCCGCGAGATTGTCCATGAACTGGACCAGCACATTATCGGTCAGAACAAAGCCAAACGTTCGGTAGCGATTGCGCTGCGTAACCGCTGGCGCCGTATGCAGCTGGATGATGCACTGCGTCATGAAGTGACTCCAAAAAACATTCTGATGATTGGCCCCACCGGTGTCGGTAAAACCGAGATCGCCCGTCGTCTGGCCAAGCTGGCCAACGCGCCATTTATCAAAGTGGAAGCGACTAAATTCACTGAAGTCGGTTACGTTGGTAAAGAAGTCGATCAGATCATTCGCGATCTGACCGATACCGCAGTGAAAATGACCCGCGAGCAGCAGATGAAAAAATGCCGCACCCGCGCCGAAGAAGCCGCAGAAGAGCGCGTATTAGATGCGCTGCTGCCGAAGCCGAAAAACGACTGGGACAGCGAAAAAGACGAGCAATCGCACACCCGCCAAATCTTCCGCAAAAAACTGCGTGAAGGTCAGTTGGATGATAAAGAGATTGAGATCGACGTGATGGGCCCGCAAGTGGGCGTTGAAATCATGGCGCCTCCCGGCATGGAAGAGATGACCAACCAGTTGCAGAGCCTGTTCCAAAACATGGGCCAAACGCCAACTAAGCGCCGCAAACTGAAGATCAAAGATGCCATGAAGCAGCTGACTGAAGAGGAAGCGGCCAAACTGGTGAATCAAGAAGATCTGAAAGACCAAGCGATTGAATTAGTAGAACAACACGGCATAGTATTCTTGGATGAAATTGACAAAATCTGTAAGCGTGGCGAAAGCTCAGGCCCAGATGTATCACGCGAAGGGGTGCAACGTGACCTGCTGCCGTTGGTTGAGGGCTGCACCGTCAACACCAAGCACGGCATGGTGAAAACCGATCACATTCTGTTTATTGCCTCTGGTGCGTTCCAGATGTCAAAACCGTCAGATCTGATCCCCGAGCTGCAAGGCCGTTTGCCGATCCGTGTTGAGTTGGATGCGCTGACCGCGGGCGACTTCAAACGTATTTTGACTGAGCCGCACGCGGCGCTGACTGAACAGTACCGCGCATTGATGGCCACTGAAGGTGTCACCATTAGCTTTACTGAAGCGGGCATTGAGCGCATCGCTGAAGCAGCGTTCCAAGTCAACGAAAGCACCGAAAATATTGGCGCTCGTCGTCTGCACACCATCATGGAACGCTTGATGGAAGATATCTCTTATGAGGCATCCGACAAATCAGGTGCCAGCTATGTGATTGATGCCGAATACGTTAATGCGCATCTGGATACGCTAGTACACGACGAAGATTTGAGCCGCTTTATTCTGTAATCTCTCAGTCTGGGTCACACAAAAAACGGCGCTATTCAGCGCCGTTTTTTATCCAGTCATCCACCTACTCGCCTTTCACGCAATTGCGGCCAGCGCTTTTTGCTCGTGAGATAGCAAAATCGACCCGCGATAACAAAGCATCCAATGTGTCTTGCTCATCATGAAACTTAGCCACGCCTATTGAACAGGTGACTTTGGGCAATTCAGGAATACCTTTAATGGTGAGTGACTGCGCCACCCCAGCGCGGATCCGCTCAGCAATTACCAACGCTTCACCATAATGCAGTTGCGGTAGCAGCAGCATAAAGCAGTCACTTTCATAACGTGCAAACCCATCTGTATGGCGCACACAGCGATTGACAATATCGACCAAATTGCACAGCAGTTGATCGCCAATGGCATGACCAAAATCTTCATTCAGTTGTTTAAAGCCATCTAAGTCGATTTTCAACAGCGATAATGGTGCACTAATCATGCGGCAATGCTGAAACTCTTGTGCCAACTGCTCTTCAAAGGCGCGGCGGTTTAACACTCCGGTTAAGCTATCAAGCTGCGCTAGGCGAGTAAGCTCCTGATTTTTGGCGTTAAGCTTTTCAGTCATACGCGAAATAAAGCACATCAGTCGTTGTAATCGGTTGAGATTACGCGACATCTTCATCTCAGCCCGCTCGGTGATCAGCCAATCGTCTTCCTCTGCGGCGGGAGCGGGTTCTTCGCTAAACCCTACGGATACAATGGTGGCATTGAGTACATCGCGTGGCACATTGGCAGTATCGATTTCGCCATAGGTGAAAAACCCCGCCACCGCCGCCACGTCTTCAAAGGGCTGAATCTCAGCCCGCGGATCATCTTGTAGAAATGACTGCCGACAACAACACGAGAAGACTAAAATTGCCTCTGGACCAAAGCTGATTAAATCGTGCCGAGCAAAACTTAAATCGCTGAGAATACTGTTCACATCGCCGTAGCCAAACTGCACAGTATCACCAGGCTCAAGCTGGGCGAGAAAGACCAGCTCATGCGCCTCACCCACGGCAATTGGCACTCGCGCCACCAGCTTGCCCCCATGATTGGCCATTAGCGGGAATTCCATTGCCGAACTAAAAAATCCCGTTTTTTCGATACCAATAAAGTAGTTATACAGATCGTAAGCCGCGATATTATCGATGGTTTTAACCACATCACCTTGAGTGCTCGTGACCGTCATACCCTCGCCAAACGGTGTCCAGCCAAGGTAGTTAAAGGTTTTGATCCGTAACGCTTCACCGTAAAACGCTACGATGACTGAGCCAGCGTCCGACAAGGCTTGATCCAACATCACCGAGGTTGACAGCTTTTGCGAGAAATCCCCGGCAAGGCCACCAAAAATGGGCAGATTGACTAACTCATCACTCATACCCCGCAGCAAGCGCGTGGTGGCCAACTTGGTGGGATTGCTGAGAAGCAGTACCCCTTGCAGATCCCTTTGCTTGATTGCCAGTTCCGCCGCCATATTGCGCCCATCAAGGTACTCGTCATCTGGGCTGGATTGCAGCAAAGTGGCAACAAAAGAGGACTTATCGAACCGAAGTAACGACACCACCGTGGCATTATTCCAATCGCTGCCAGCAGAGACAATCCCCATCGCGGAGCAGCCGACCACGGTAATATTGGGCAGTTTGGCACGCAGTTCGGCAGAGACTGATAGCAGCCAACCGGATTCGAGATTGCGGGAATACACTTGAGCTAACACTCTGCCACTAGGCAGGTTTAGCCAACTTGAATCTAATTGTTGCAACGCTTGTTGGAGCTGATTTTGCGATTGCACAGTCAGAACAACATGCTCCATCTACGCCTCCACCGAATGAATATTCATCGAGTCAATTGGGAACATCGACTTTAATGAGCAGTATAGTTCAAGTTTGGGAGGACTCTGTTTGCGGTGCTATTTTTGTCTGAAAAATAACATTAACGATAAAATCGAAAGGTAAATAAGTCACTGATAGTTATAAAAGTCACGCTGAAATTGTGCAGTCATCCAAGCGTTGCCAATGGTGCTTTTTGCCAAAACCGAGCAGGTTGTCGGTCATTTTGATGGTCTGCAATTCTAGCTGCCACAACGGCGCCGATTTGAGCCGCGCAATTGGAAAATGTTCACAGTATTGGTGCGTTATAGCCTCCACATCGGCGGCGCTGACCCGCTTGGCAATAGCACTAAATTGAATCCCCTGAATTTTGGCCACATTGCGGGTTTGGTCGGCAATGGTGCCTGCAATCTGTGGTCGCTCCAACATGGCTTGGGTATGACGACTATCATCGGCGGTCATCAAATAACAACTGGCGCTGGCGCTATCGAAGTAATAGAAGCAGCTGGCACACCAAACACCATCAGTGTCGACTGTCGCCAAGGTCAACACATGGTGCTGTTGCAGATACTGACTAATGGGGCGTGGCATTTCGACTAACATGATGCGGGCACAATAAAAAACTGGGTGGATGCAGTCTAAAGCAGTGACCGAGCTGCGCCAACTCTTGTCGGCAAAATCTAGCAAAGGCACAAGATTTTGAACCCACAGCATGAGCGCTTTATCATAGGTACTTTATTTGCCCCAGCCTACGCAGTGACTTATGAAATTACTCCAACTTAACCACGCCATCTACCAGCAGCTGTATACCGATATTGCCGAATTCCGCCATACCTATGATTTGGCCGTCGCAGATCCTAGTTCGCTGACAGAGCAGCAAGACGCGCTACATACCTCGCTGATCACCGAAGAGTTGACCGAACTTGCTGAAGCACAAGACATCGTCGAACAGGCCGACGCGATTGTGGATAGTGTGTATGTGCTGATGGGACGCCTAGTGCATTTAGGCATCGACGATGTGACCCAAGACAGCACAGGGATCAGCTATCTGATTGATATTTTGCTGCAAGTGGCCAATGCCCGCACCATCGATTTCATCAGTTGCTGGCATGAAGTCCATAGCTCCAACATGAGCAAAGTCTGTCGTACCCAACAAGAATTAGACGACACCATCGCCCATTACGCCGAGCAAGGCATTAAGATTGAAGGCGTGAGTAAAGGCGGTTACTTGATTGCCAAATGCGCCGAAGATTGCCAACTGCAAGGCAAATTGGTACGCCGTGGCAAGGTGTTGAAATCCGTTTATTATCGCCCTGCGGATCTGGCTAAGTTAATCACCGGCTGATGTCTCAGTTGTCGACATCCTAGTAAACAGACCGCAGCAAAAAGACCACAACAAAAAGGGGCGCTTTAGCCCCTTTTGTCTCTGCACGAATAAATCCGCTCACCATTAGCGCATCTGCAAAATCACCACATCACTGCTGGCTGGGTCGGTATCATGGCGGATGGTTTTTACGGAATCGGCCGTTACCGCTGCACCTTGATTACCCCACGCACTGCGGATAAAACTCAACACCGCCGCAATCTCCTGATCGGATAGTTGCTGCCGAAACGGCGGCATACGATAGGCATCGGGCACACCTTGAGTCACAATCCGGCTTGAGCCGTTCAAAGTAATGTTGATTGCCGATGCATCATGGCGGGTCAACATCGAGCTCGCGCCCGCAAGTGGCGGGATCCATTGCTCGCGCCCAATACCATCGGCGCCGTGACAAGCGGCACAGCGCGTCAAATAAATATGCGCGCCTTGCGAGTTGGCCGTATTGGCGCTGAAGGTTTGCTGCTGATGACGCCAAGGTTCACCATCTACGGCAGGATTGCCCGGCAGTGACTTTAGATAGTGGGCAATGGCAGACAGATCTTCATCACTCATAAATTGGGTGGAGTTGTTGTACGCGTCAGTCATCGAGCCGTACACTACCGCGTGTTGGTTGCGGCCATTTTTCAAAAACTGCACCACATCCGCTTCACTCCAACGACCAATGCCAATGTTGTGGTCATTGCGTAAACTCGGCGCATACCAACCATCTAATAGCGCCCCCGCAAGATACTGTTTACTCGATTGATCCAGCGCTTGCTCTTGCATCGCTAGGCCACGCGGGGTGTGGCAACTGCCGCAATGCCCAGGGCCTTGCACCAGGTATGCACCGCGGTTCCATTGCGCATTTTCGGCGCTATTGGGTTGATAACTGCCCTCGTCACTAAACAGGGCCGCCCACAGCGCCAACGGCCAACGCATATTCAGCGGCCACGGGATATCACTGGCATGATTCGGTTGCGCAACCGGTGCCACGCCATGCATAAAGTAGGCGTATAAGGCTTTCACATCGTCATCAGTCAGCTTGGCGTAGGACGGAAATGGCATTGCCGGATACAACCTATGACCGTCTTGTGCCACACCGTGACGCACGGCACGATCAAAATCCGCCAGCGAATAGCGGCCAATTCCAGTGGCGTTATCTGGGGTGATATTGGTGCTATAGACGGCGCCGATCGGCGTCATCATCTTCAAGCCACCACTGAACGGCGCTTTATCTGGAATGGTATGACAGGCAACGCAGTCGCTTAGGCGCGCCACATACTCACCGTGCTGGATAAGCTCAGCTGCTGGCGCGTCCAACGATTCGCCAGCAAACGCCGACACTGGTGTACGGTTGCTAAACCATGCAACCGCAGCCGCAATAATGACAATGAAAACAACGAGCGACACTTTTTTCACAACAATCCCTCTTTCTTGGCAGTCCTTAGGTTCCAGTCCATCGGCTAGACTCAGTCTTCGAGCGACGATCGAGACAGCGGCATAGTGCGAATACGTCGGCCAAGTAGCTGCGATACCGCATTCACCACCGCGGGCGGAATGGCCGGTAAACCGGGCTCACCGATGCCGCCCATTTTGGCGCCACTTTCAACAATGCTCACGTGCACTTTGGCCATCTCATCTGGGCGTAAAATCGGGTACATGTCATAGTTGCGCGCCAACGGTTTGCCTTTTTTGTAGACTACCTCTTCCATCAACACTTGCGACAGCCCCAATGCCACCGCCGAATTGACCTGCGCTTCAATAATCGCCGGATTCACAATCGAGCCGGGGTCGACAGCTTCCCACACGTGATGCACTCGCACTTGGCCGTGTTCAATTGACACTTCGGCAATAGCCGCAGCTTCAGTACCAAACGGCGATGCCATCGCAATCCCTCGAGCACGCTTAGTGCCATCTTCCGCGGTAAATGGGCCACGTTGCCAGCCACCGGCCGATGCGACGACTACCTCTAACAAGTGCGATAACCTTGGATTGTCTTGCAACAACTGTTTGCGGAATTGATAAGGATCGACGCCCGCTTTGTCGGCCATTTCATCTAGAAAACATTCGTAGACGAAATCGTTCATCGAATTACCCACTGAACGCCAATAGGCCAGCATGGTCGGATTTTTTACATAATCGCGGGCAATACGCACATTGGGAATTGCGTAGGATTTGCCTGAGAGTCCCTCAACTGCAGTGCCATCAACCTTGTTAGGGTCGCGGCCATAAATGCCTTCACTTGGCCCTTCACAAGACGAAATCGCCTCTAACGCGACGGGCTTGTTATCTTTAATTTCAGCCCGTAGTCGCACCGCGGCCATCGGTCTGAGCGGATCACGCAGGAATTCTTCTTCACGGCTCCAAATCACTTTGACTGGCTTGCCCACGGCTTTGGCTAACTCAATCGCCTGTGGATAAGGGCTGGCCGCTGGATAGAGAAAATGACGACCGAAAAAACCACCCAGAATCGGTGAATGTAGCGTGACTTTGTCTGCGGTTAAGCCGCTGCGCTTGGCGATGTCCGCCAGAAACATGTCGGGCGCTTGGTTCGGTAGCCATACCTCTAAACTGCCATCTGGGTGAAACTGCGCCAGCGCCGATGGCGGCTCTAACTGCGCATGATGCACATATTGGGTACGATAAGTGGCACTGATAAGAGCTTCTGGGCTGGCGCTATTCAGCAACTTCACCGCCTCGCCTTTGGTTTCGGCGTCGTCACCGGGCTCAGTACGTTTGGCCAGTAACTCGCTAAATGCCTCACTAGAAAAATCCGCTGGCATATGGCGGATGTTGTTTTGCTCTGCCCCCTGCGCCGCTAACCACTCTACCTGCACCGCTTCAACCGCGCGTTTGGCATTCCACCAATGCTCAGCGACCACCGCCACGGCGCCAGCACCTGCAAGAATATGCACTGAGTGCACCCCGTACATGGCTTCTACTTGGGCTTGATTGAGAATTTTTGCCGCAGTCATGCCTAAGCGTGGCGCATGTTGTACTGCCGCATGCAGCATTCCATCTGCTTTAATATCAATAGTATACTCGGCCTTACCAGTGGATTTTTCATACACATCCACCCGCGCTACGCCCTTGCCAATCCAACGAAAATCTTTCGGGTCTTTTAAACTGACGCTATCAGGATCTGGCACAGCAAGATCGAGTGCCTTGATGGCAAGCTCACCATAACTGAGGCTGCGCTGGGTCTTACCATGTACCACCTTACCCGGTTCAGTCGCTAGTTCATCAATAGCCACTTTCCATTCTGCGGCGGCGGCCTGCAGTAACATCTGCCGCGCTAAGGCACCCAGTTTGCGCATCACCGGATAACTAAAACGCACCGACATACTGCCGCCGGTAATCCGGCCGGGGCCGGCGATCATCACTTTGAAATCGGGGCCGGTTGGGGCGTTCTCCACAATAAAGCTGGCAGGATCAGCGTCCAACTCTTCACCGACAATCTGCGCCATGGCGGTAAAAATACCTTGGCCACCTTCGACAAAGGGGCTTTGCAGCAAAATGCGGTTATCTGGGGTGATTTGCAGGAACGCGGGGACACGCGTGCCCGCTGCCATTGGTTTCGCCTCAGCTGCTCGCGCTTGACGCAGCGGTAGTCCTACACTCAAGACCAAGGCACCCGCCGCTAAACCAGCAGAAGATAGTAAAAATTGCCGCCGCGAGACGTTGACCGGCTGAGCATGAGTTAACTCGGCGAATTCGGCATCAGTCAGCGAGGAAGTAAACGATTTCATGCATTGTCCTCCACTTGTTCTGCGTCTTTGTGGGAGGCACGAGTTGCATCGTAAGCCAGTTCGTCAATAGCTTGTTCGATAGCGTTATAGGTACCGCAACGGCACAAGTTGCTAATCGCCGCACTAATTTCATCTTTACTAGGATGTGGCGTGGCTTTGAGTAAAGCGGTTACTGCCATCACTTGACCGGATTGGCAATAACCGCATTGTGGCACTTGGTGTTGCACCCAGGCATCCACCACCCGCTTGCCAATGGCATCCTCTTCGATAGCCTCAATGGTGGTGATCTGTTTGCCCACAGCATAAGACGCGGGCATCACGCAAGAGCGTACTACCTCATCGTCTATCATTACCGAGCAAGCGCCACACTGAGCTAAACCGCAGCCATACTTGGTACCCGTTAAGCCGAGATTATCGCGCAGAATCCACAGCAGTGGCGTATCTTCTGGCGCATCGACATCGTAAGTTTGCTGATTAATCTGAAGTTTCATGTCGTTTCAAAGCTCCCTATTGTGCTCGACAGACAGCGTTCATGCTGGCCAAGATACTGAGGTTATGTTGGCTAAAGGCGGCCAACGCTGATGTTGGGTTTATACATGCTGCCGCATGGGTAGTATCTGTAGAGAACACTGACATCTGTCATGGTAGCGCAAGCTTGTTATTTTTGTGAGAGATGTAACATATTCTTACATTGCGCACGCATCACAAACTTGATAGAGATTTGATTAGACAGACTGGGGATAAAAATTACAATCGCCAGCAACTCATTATGCTCATGAGTTGCTTTCATTAATTGAACAGCATCCACAACAGTTAACCTTGCGGAGTCGCAGCGTTAGCAAATCAAACGTTGTGTTAGGACTCAACCGGGACTAAAAAGCTGTCAATATCGGCATCAGCGAGTGAGATACCATAAAATTTTTTATAGAAGTCATAGGTTTCTTGGCGAATATCAATGTCCGCAAACGCCGTTGGGTAAAGTGTTTTGGCTAACCACAAAAACTGCAATGCCTGTTCCGAGGTTTCACGGCACCACCAAAACAAGCCGCGAGGATTGGCATAAACGCGATTATTTTTAACCGCGGCAATCGTTCGCCAGCGAGGATCTTGGTTAATCGTGATGACATCACGTTGCCGCATGCTCACAATCACATCCGGTTGCGCTGCCATAATCACTTCAACATTGACGTTGGCGTTACCATGACGGACATCCAGCAAAGACCAATCTTCTGCCACATTGATCCCACCCGCCAAGTCTATCCAATCCTGATTGAGCGATGGCCGCGAAGAGGTGGTCAATGGGGAACCGGAAGCGACATAAACTCGCAAACGTTGCTCAGCGGGCACCCTCGCTAGGCGCTCTGCCACCAAGCTTTTATTTCGTTCGAAGTAGGCTTTATAGGATTGCGCCTTCGCATACGCATCTGGGCCAAGTATTTCACCGGTGAGCAGCACCCGTTCAATCAAACTCACCATTGAGTTTGCTGGGAAACTTGCCACTGCAATTCCGTGTGCTTCAAGCTGGGCTCGTTTATTCTCTGGAAACCCCGCCGCCACAAACAGAACGTCAGGATGCAATCGCATCAACTGCTCGACATTCACTTCCGCAGAGCCTGCCATGGTAGATAGTTCTGTATCTTTAATACTGGGGATAAATTTCTGAAAAGCGGGAGTATTTCTAGCATAACGTGTAGTCGCGACAATTTTGTCACCGTAACCCAACATGGCTAATACTGAATTTTGTGCTTCCCAACTGGTCGCGACTTTAGTGACCTGCTCAGGCACTGTAACAATTTGCTCTGCATATGCTACCGTTCTGAGCGATTCCGCCCCGCAAACCATAGGTGTTGCGAGTATTACCATCCAGCAAGCACCCAAAAACGAGTGGTATCGCCTCATAATATCATCCCTATTGATAGTGAAATGTCCTATTGCGCAAACGGTATATAAAAAACTATATAACGATAAAATAGCACCATTCTGAGATCAACCTGCAAATAGCCACATCAACCCAAAAAAAGGCGCTCAGCCGATAACCGAACACCTTTGCTGCTGGTTAACCACGCTGTCTAATCTATGGTTAACTCGCTGGTTTTCCACCACATAACATAAGTGCGACTGGCGCAGAATAAACGAAAGCCCTGCTCATTGGCGGTGAGACGTTTATCTACATTGGCGCGATACTGCGCCTCTTTATCCGCCGGAATATCGCCCACAAAGCGCAGCGCCCCGTAGGCTTCTTCACGACTGGTAAACTGCGCTTCGTAGCCATCATCCACAATGCGAATATTCGGCTCGGCGCCCATGTCATACAGCATATTAAAAGTGATGTTGTAACCAAAGTTACGGTCATTGCCATGCGGCACCGGCGGAGTATCAATCACACCCTCTAAAAAGCTTAATTGGATTTCCCGCAGGCTCGGCGCATTGGCAAAACTCATCACCACCGCATATTTACGAGCGATTTTGTTGAGCTTAATCAGATCAGAAAAACCAACCGAGCGCGACGCAACAGCAATATCGTGCACGCCAATCTGCGCCAGCGCGTCGTCACTGTTCCAATCTTGCAGCTTAGGGGTGATGTTACTCACGCCCGCAAGCTCGGCGTTGTGCATACAGCGGCTGAGCATATTGTCGAAGGCATCCACACTGGTCACGCTTTTGACTTTTTGCGCCATAGGCACCGACAAACGGCCGGGGCCACAGCCGATATCTACCACAGTATCGTCGGCGGTGAGCGGCATGCAATCCACCTGCATTTGAGTGTAACGGCGCTCCAGTTTGGCCATGCCGTCGTACATGTCGGTGATCTGGTTCCAATCAAATTTGGCCATTTGCCCACTGGTCGCGGGCGCCATCATCCGCTCACGCAGCAAGCGCCAATTCACTAATCCTGTCATAACTACTCCTAATAACGTGCTGGTTGCGCTTAATTCCAGCCGCGGCGAGCGCGATGTAGCACCAGCAAAAATAGCGGTAAACCAAGGCATTCAGTGACGATGCCGATCGGGATTTCCACCACACTAAAACCACGACCTAAACAATCTGCCAGCAGCAAAAAGATCGCGCCGAGCATAATACTGACGGGCATCAAGCGGCTGTTTTCCGGCCCGACCAACATGCGAGCAATATGTGGTGCGATTAAGCCCACCCAGCCGACCATGCCAGCAATCGATACCGACAGCGCCGACGCCATGGTTGCCGCCACAATCACGCCGTAACGCACCACATTAACTGGCACACCCAGTGCGCGCGCTTCTTCATCGCCCATCGACATCGCATCTAACGAGCGGCCAAACGCCCACAACACCAGCACCGCCACTAACATTGGCGGCAGTAGCCATAACACGTCCGACAAACCCGACATGCCGAGGCTGCCCATCAACCAATACACAATCGAGGGCAACTCATCTTGTGGATCAGCAGCAAACTTCACCAGCGATAACAACGCACTAAACAGCGCACTGCTGATAATGCCGCCGAGCAGCAAGGTGATCATCGAACCACCACCAAAGATCAAGCCGATCGCCACGCCAATACCCACCGCCAGCAAGCCAAAGGCAAACGCCATCAGCTGAATCGTTAGCCAGTTACCGTGAAACAACATGCCAAGCGTTGCCCCAAAGGAGGCACCCGCCAGCACACCGAGCATGCCGGGTGACACTAATGGATTACGAAATACCGCTTGAAAGGCGGCGCCGGAACCTGAGAGCGCCATGCCGACCAGAATCGCGCCAATCACCCGCGGCAAACGCACATCCAGCAAAATGTTCGATAAAATGCTTTGACGATCTTCTGGCAGCGTTGCCAATCCCAAATGACTGCCAACGAAACGGCAGATCTCCATGATAGTGATGGGATAATTTCCTAACGACAGAGCAAATAACAGCATCGCCCCTAGCAACAATACCAGCGCCGCTAATTGCCCGTTAAAGCGTGAAAAAATACGGTTCATGCTTAGGCAACTCCTCGCGTAAATGCGGCTAATTCTTGCGCCGATAAGTCATAAAGCTGTTGGATTGCTGCAGGAGTGAGAATCTCTGCGGGGGCACCGTTGGCCATCACTAAGCCTGATTTGAGCATCACTGCCCGATGAGCGATCATCCGTGCATGGTGTGGATGATGGGTGGTCATCACCACTGCGTAACCGTCTTCTGCCAGTTGCCGTAACTGCGCCAAAAGGCGCGCTTGGTGACCAAAATCTAACGCCGATGCGGGTTCATCCAACATTAGGATTTTGGCGCCCTGCACGAGCGCGCGGCACACTAATGCCAATTGCTGCTCACCACCAGAGATTTCGGTATAACGCCGTTCGGCAAGATGCTCGATCTTCAATCGTATCAGCACCTTGGCGACCAACTCACCGTCGCGCTCACTCATGCGGCCAAACACGCCGCCGGAGTGATAGCGCCCCATAGACACCACTTGGCGCACGGTATAGGGAAATGGGCTGATATGATGTTGTGGCACATAAGCGATATGACCGGCGATTTCGCGGCGGGTCATCTGCGTCAGCGGTTTATCGGCCAGCGTCACCTCACCGCTGGCCGGCGGATACAGCCCAAGCAGCAACTTTAGCAGGGTACTTTTACCGGTACCGTTAGGGCCAAGCAGCGCCAACACTTCACCGGCGCGAATATCCAAACTTACGCCGTTGAGCACCTGCTGTTTGCCATAGCCATAGGTCAGTTGCTGTGCTTGTAGTAACACCGCATTTGCTTTTGATTCCATTGCCACCACTCTACACCGGCTTCAGCGGTAGCTGATTGAGAAAGGCATTCACGTCATCAGCTGACAAATCGATATTGTAAAACTTCTGATAGAAATCATGGGTTTCTTGCTTAATATCGATATCTTTAAACTGCTCAGGATAAAGCTTGGTCGCCAACCACAAAAATTGCAGCGCCTCTTCTGAGGTATTGCGGCTCCACCAAAACAGCCCGCGTGGATTGGCATAGATGCGATTGTTCTTCACCGCTTTTACGGTGCGCCAGCGCGGATCTTTTTTGATGGCATCCACATCGCGTTTGCGCATGGCGATAATCACATCGGGATTGGCGGCCAATACTGACTCAATATTCACATTGGTATCGTTCGGCATCACCGATGCCAATTGCCAATGCTCAGCAACGTTAATCGCCCCAGCAGCATCCATCCAATCTTGGTTCAGCGATGGCCGACCAGACGTGGTCAGCGGCGTACCTGAGGCAACATAGACACGCGCACGCTTATCTGCGGGCAAGTTGGCCAATCGCTCCGCCACCCGTTGTTTGTTCCACGCAAAATAATCGCGATAGGCAATCGCGCGTTTGGCGGCGTCAGGGCCGAGCATTTCGCCCACGACGCTGACACGGTGGAGCAAGGCCTCAAACGAATCCGAGGTAAACTCCACCACGGCAATGCCAGCCGCTTCAAGCTGAATCTTTTTGGTGTTTGGAAAGCCTTCGGCAACGAGCATCAAGTCAGGATGCAGACGCATCAACTGCTCGACATTCACATCACCGGAACTCGCCATGGTCGACAGTTCAGTATCTTTGATGGTGGGGATAAATTTTTGAAACGCAGGGGTGCTGCGCGCGTAATGGGTTGTGGCGACAATTTTGTCACCAAAGCCTAGCATCGCTAACACGGAATTTTGCGATTCCCAACTGGTCGCCACCCGTTCAATGGTTTGTGGCAGCACGACCGTTTTACCATCGTAATAAATGGTGCGAGTATCGGCCGCCAACGCCAGCGCGGGCAACAGCATCAGCACTGCCGCTATAGCGCGAGAGAATAAATGATGTTTGATTGTCATTACCTTATCCCTTTGGGCAAGCATACAAAAAAGAGCGATTAGCCTGCGCCAATCGCTCTAATGATGCTGGTTAGAATTTCACGGTAGCCGTCAGCTTCAACTGACGTGGTTCAGCGAGGAACGCGGTGTTGCTGGCGCCCAAGCTGCCGTAAATATTGCCAGGGAAGATGGCCGCCCAATATTGACGATCAAACAGGTTGGTCACGTGCAATTGAATTACTGCGTCGTTGATGACCTCTTTTGGCATCACATATTTCATGCCCAAATCCACTGTGGTGTATGAACTGGCCCAAGAGGTATTAATGTTGTTTGCCGCACGCTTACCGCTGTAATGCACGTTACCAGTAAATGATAGACCCGCTACCGCTGCAACCGTGTATTCCATCAACAAGTTGCCTTGCCACTTAGGTACGCCCACCACCAATTTGTTCGCTGTTGCAGGATCGAAAGCGTCTTCCAAAACGGCATCCAAATAAGTGACACCACTGAAAATCTTGAAGTCTTCAAACAGGTAGCCGTTAACGGTCAGCTCAGCACCTTTGTTGTTTTGCATCCCTTGTTGACGGTAATAGCCATCACCGCCTTCATAGGCCATTGGACGTTTAACGCGGAACAAGGCGGCATTAATATCAAATTCGCCGACACTGGTTTTGATACCAATTTCATTTTGGTAGCTGCGTACAGGATCTAAGCTAGTCCCCGCATTTTGCGCGTTTGTAGAAGCACTACCGCCCGCTTCTAAGGTATCGGCGTAGGTCACATAGGTGGTGATATTCTCAACAGGCTTGTAGATCATCGAGATAGTCGAACTCACGCCGTCTTTGCTGTAATTACCTGTGGTATCGCCGTTGGCATTGTAGTTTTCCACGTCAAAATCGCTGTAGCTGCCGACTAACAGGGTAGACCAATGTTCATTCCAGGTGATGGTGTCACCAATAATGCCGCTTTGAACGCTGGTGTTGCCTGAATGATACATAGGCACATGTAAATTCAGATCTGGCGCATCGTAGGCTTGTGGTGCATCCAATGGGCTAGTCCCCAATGTTGCCGTAGCACGGCGGCTGGCGGTGTACATGTTCCAACTATACCCGGCAGTGCCAAACACCAGATCATGGCGCACATCGCCGGTGTATACCTGACCCACCAAGTTAGCCATGTTACTGGTTACGGTAAACTTGCCTGCAGCACCGGTGCTCGACATCCGTTGGGTAAAGGTATCATCAGCGTTGATCACATTGCTCACGCCGTTAAGGGTACGTTTTGCATCTTGATGCAGGATCCCGGCGGTTAATTTCCAATCTTCACCCAGAGTGCGAATCACCTTGATACTGCCGGTGGTGGTTTCCAAGCCACTACCACTATATGGCTGACCATAACCTTTTTTACTGGCATCTAACGCCGCAGGTAACCCGATGCTGCTCCCATAAGAGAAGCCGCCCGCTTCACCGAATTTATCAAATTTGTAATAGCTGCCGTTTAGCTGAATAGTGGTGTAGTCATCAGGGTTGATATCAAACGCTAAACCAACAGCTTTGCGATTTAGGTGTGAGTTACTCACGTAGCTTTCACCCTCTTCCTGCAGCAAGTTAATACGGTAGCCAAAGTACTCGTTCGGGCTGCCACTGGTATCGGTGTGCAACAACCAGGCGCCATTTTCGGTCATACCCGCGGTCACGCTGGTGAAGTAGTTTTCGGTTGGGCGTTTGAACACATAGTTAAAGTTACCGGCTGGTGAGGCTGGGCCATAGATTGCCCCCGTTAACCCTTGAATGACTTCCACTCGTTCCAGCAACTCCAGCGGTTGTGCTGTCGTAGCCACAACATTCATACCGTCTAAGTGGTTGTTGTCGACTACGCTGCCTTGCATCCCCCGGCTTTGTGGACGACCAACATCAGTGCCCCCGCGCGCTTCCATTTGGGTCGATGGCATGTATTTGAGGATGTCATTCAAGTTGGTGGCGTTGACGTTGTCCATCAATTCGCGGTTAAACACACTAATGGCATAAGGCGTATCTTGAATAGAGCGGCTGCCTAACAACCCCAGATCCACTGTTTTAGGGCGGAAGCCATCTTTATTGTACTTATCACCACGTACCACAATCACTTCGGTCTTAGCCTTGTCAGCTGTGCTTGCTGTTGTCGCTTCTTCAGCGATAACGCTATGACTTAGTGCAGCCGCAACGGCAAGTGTAACGGTGTTCAGAATGAACTTTTTCGACTTCAACATTCCCATGTTCCTTTGCTCACAACAGTTACGACGATTTACCTTTTACAGAAAAGGTCAACAATCGTTGATTTTTAATTAAATGACACCTAAGCCCCTGTGACCAATAGTCCCAGAATAGCCCTATATAGGTGGTAGTGTGGATCTGGCGCATGCCATGGTTGGCAACACCTTGATTACTCACCGTGGTTGAATGGCGAGTATTAGCGCAATAACGATGAAATCAACACCGTTATATAAATTAGTGCATAACGGTAATGTGATCGAACTCATGAGTCAATATTCGTTAATATGAACTTCACAAAAACGTGCATTAACGCAGCGTAAATTAGTAAGTGTGGAAAACTTGCGACATTTTGATACAACAAAGGCCACATTGAGGTGGCCTTTGAGCTGAAAACTTAGCGGTAAACGAAGTGATTACAATGCGGCGGTGTGCAGGAGGTAATCCATACCGAGGAACACAAACAGTGACATACCAGCCCAGTTGTTGTTTAAAAAGGCTTTTAAACATGGGGCGCGTTCACGGCCATGGATCAAGCGTTGTTGGTACAAACCAAAGCCGATAAACAGCACAATGCCGAGCAGATAAAGCGTGCCACGTTCAGCGATAAAACCCGCCACCATAAAGCACGCCAGCGCGGCAATTTGGAATAAACCGATGATTTCACGGTCATGTTTGCCGAACAAAATCGCGGTCGATTTGATGCCGACGCGCAAGTCATCTTCACGATCGACCATGGCGTACATGGTGTCATAGGCCACAGTCCAGCACCAGTTCGCGGCAAATAACCACCAGGCTTCGGCAGGCACTTCACCGGTTGCCGCAGCGTATGCCATCGGAATTGACCAGCTCCACACCACGCCCAAAAACATCTGCGGCATATTGGTAAAACGTTTGGTGAAGGGGTAAATCACTGTCAGCACGATGCCGATGTACGACAGTTTTACCACCAGCGGATTGAGCATCAGCACTAAGCCAAAAGCCAATAACCCCAGCACCACAAACAGTAACAAGGCTTCTTTAACACTGACTTCGCCACTGGCGAGTGGGCGCATTTTGGTGCGTTCAACATGGCCATCGAGCTTGCGATCGGCGTAATCATTGATGATGCAACCACAGGCACGCATGACAAACACGCCAACGATAAAGATGACCAGCACCTTGAGATCCGGCATACCGCCTGAAGCTAACATCAGCGCCATGAGGCAAGGCCATAATAAAAGAAAGGTGCCGATTGGACGGTCGATACGCGCTAAGCGCGCATAAGCATGTAACTTATCCCTGAGTGTCATTGGCTTGGTTCTCCGCACCGCTGCCGTGATTGCTAACTGCGCGTATTATGGCGCAGCCAAAATGTGATTTACACCACAAACTAACTTTTTAGCATCAAATTTTTAAGAAGATATTACCGATTTTATTAATCGATACGTCAATAGTGTTCTCGCAACAATAGCATGCTGGCTGCGCTACACAGACTCCAACTTAGCATAGGCCACCACCAACCATTTACTGCCGAAGTCGTCAAAATTCACCTGTACCCGCGATTGTGCGCCAGTGCCCTCACTATTGACCACAGTTCCTTCGCCAAACTTGAAGTGACGCACTCTGGCACCATGTCTAAAGCCACTATCACCGGTTTGAGTGTTGCTTGATTGGCTAAAACGGGTACTGAACGCTGGTGTACTGACTTGGGCTTTTAAGCGCACTTCGCGAATACATTCTGGCGGCAGTTCTTTAATAAAACGCGATGGGCGTGAATAGTTTTCACGGCCATAAATCCGCCGTGATTCGGCATAAGTGATATACAACTGCTGCATCGCTCGGGTCATGCCCACGTAACACAAGCGCCGTTCTTCCTCTAAGCGATCGCCCTCTTCCAGCGTCAACTGACTTGGAAACAAGCCCTCTTCTACCCCCGCCATAAACACTACCGGGAACTCCAAGCCTTTGGCAGTGTGCAAGGTCATCAACTGGACTGCGTCAGCGTTGGCATCGGCTTGGCCTTCGCCCGCTTCCAACGCGGCGTGGGATAAAAATGCGTTCAACTCGCCCATATCGAGCAGCTCTTCTGGCACTTCAAAGGTACGCGCGGCAGTCACTAACTCTTCTAAGTTTTCTACCCGGCTTTGTGCTTTCTCGCCCTTTTCCTGCTCGTACATGGTCTTAAGGCCAGAGGCTTGCGACACATGGTCCACCATGCGATACAGCGCCATCTCTTCCGTTTCGCGCGCCATGGTCACAACCAGATCGAGAAAGTTTTGCACCGCGGTTGCGGCGCGGCCACTGAGCAGTTTTTTATCGAGCGCCTGCAATGCGGTTTGCCACAGCGTAATGCCGTGCTGCCGTGCCGTCGTTCGCAGAATTTCCAAAGTGCGATCGCCAATGCCGCGAGTGGGCGTATTTACCACCCGCTCAAATGCGGCATCATCATCATGATTGGCCATCAAGCGCAGATAGCCCATGGCATCTTTAATCTCTTGCCGCTCGAAGAAGCGCAAACCACCGTAGATTTTGTAGGGCAAGCCTTTGTGTAATAAGGCTTCTTCTAATACCCGCGATTGCGCGTTAGAACGATACAAAATGGCACAATCGCTAAGATCATTGCCCATGTCTTGCCAGTCGCTAATTCGGCCGACAATAAAGCGCGCTTCATCGAGTTCGTTAAAGGCACTGTAAACGGCGATCGGTTCGCCATCGGCATCTTGAGTCCACAGATCTTTACCCAAACGGCCGGGGTTGTTGGCGATCAGCTCGTTGGCAGCTTTCAAAATGTTGCCAGTGGAGCGGTAGTTTTGCTCCAACCGAATCGTCTCAGCACCGGGGAAATCTCTCAGGAATTTGTGCAGGTTTTCTACCTGCGCGCCGCGCCAGCCGTAAATCGACTGGTCATCATCACCGACGATCATCACATGGGCAGTAGTGCCCGCTAGTACTTGAATCCACTTGTACTGAATAGTGTTGGTATCTTGAAACTCGTCCACCAAAATATGCTGAAAGCGGTCACGGTAGTGCTGCAAAATCAGCGGCTTGTATAACCACAACTCATAAGCACGCAGCAGAATTTCGGAGAAGTCCACCAACCCAGCGCGGTCGCACGCCTCTTGGTAAACCTGATACACCTCTTTTAACTTTTGCTCTAACGGAAACGGCCCCGCTTCGATATCTTTCGGGCGAAAGCCTTCATCTTTTTGAGTGCAGATATAGTTTTGCACCATCCGCGGCGGATAGTGTTTTTCATCCAGATTAAGGCTTTTAAGGATGCGTTTGATCAGCCGGTATTGGTCGTCGCCATCCAAAATTTGGAAGTTTTGCGGTAGGTTGGCGTCCTGCCAATGGGTGCGCAGCAAGCGGTGCGCTAAGCCGTGGAACGTACCAATCCACATCCGGCTCATGTTGTGGCCGACCACTTTCTCTACCCGCTCGCGCATCTCGCGCGCGGCTTTGTTGGTAAAAGTTACCGCCAAAATCGAGTACGGACTTTGGTTCTCTACCTGCATCAGCCATGCAATACGATGAGTTAACACCCGCGTTTTGCCTGAGCCGGCCCCCGCCAGCACCAACATGCTGGAGAGCGGCGCACCAACTGCCTCGCGCTGTTTCTCATTTAGGCCATCAAGTAAAGAAGATACGTCCATCGTTGCCTCCGTCAAAATCGAGGCGGCATTATAGCAGGAAAGCCCTAGGAGGTTGACGAAGATTCAATGGCGCCGAGCTGAACCCGCCCGCAGCTGCTTGATCGCTAATATCACGGCGATAATTTCAACTTTAGGCTTTACATCGCTGGCACGGCTGGCAATATCAAGCTTTCCTAAAAGTCACCTGTATCAGCATCTATACACTTCGATGAGTACACCCAACCTCAGTTCGCCGGCACCCGCTTCCGGCCATGGCCAAGATTGCCCCCAAGATAGCGCCAGCAATAAAAGTGAATTTTGGCGTGGTATGAAAACCTCGCTGCCGATGACGCTCGGGTTTGTGCCGTTTGCCTTGGTCCTCGGCGCGCAAGCGGTGCAAAAAGGCTTTACCGTGCTGCAAGTACCGCTGATGACTGGGGTGAACTTTGCCGGTGGCTCGGAGTTTACTGCCATCAGTTTGTGGACCTCGCCACCGCATCTGCTGTTGATTGTCGCCATGACCTTTTTGGTCAATAGTCGCCACATCATTATGGGCGCGGCTTTTATGCCGTTTATGCGCCACCTCAGTAAAAAGCAGGCGTTGCCGCTGCTGTTTTTAATGTGCGATGAAGCCTGGGCCATCGGCATTACTGACTGCCAAAAGCGTAAAACAATGCGCTTGAGTGTGCCGTTTTATCTTGGTGTTGCGCTGTGTTTGTACAGCACTTGGGTGCTATTTACTGGCATCGGCGCCGCGGTAGGGCCGCTGATTGGCGACGTGGAACAATACGGCTTTGATATGGCGTTTACCGCGGTATTTTTGGTGTTACTCAAAGGCATGTGGCGTGGCATCACCTTATGTTGGCCGTGGTTTGTCAGTCTTATAGTGGCGGGCATTTTGTATCATCTATTGCCGGGCGCTTGGTATGTGGCAGGTGGCACACTGGCAGGCATTGTCGCTGCACTGTTCTGGGGGAAACGCTGATGAATCCATTAGAAAATTTGGTCATGCAACACTTAGCAGTGCTGACCATTTTAGCCATGGGCATCACCACTTATCTAACCCGAATTATCGGCTACTTAGCGTTACGTAATCGCAGCCTTAATCCGCGTTTAGAGCGCGTGATGGAAGTGGTACCCGGCTGCGTGCTGATATCGGTCATCGCGCCAGTGATCTTCTCGGGTCACATCACCGATATCATCGCGGTTGCCATCACCTTTGTTGCCATGCTGCGCTTCTCGCTGTTACCAACGGTGATCATTGCGATTGTTGCCACCGGACTACTACGGCACTGGTTGGGGTAATTATCTCACTTACAACCCAGCATAAAAAGGCCGCTCAAGGAGCGGCCAAGGACTCAGGATTTCCCAACAAACTTAGAAACGGTAAGTCGCTTCTGCGTAGTAGTAGCCACCATTAAACCCAAATGGGGTGTTGGTCAGTGGGTACTGGAAGATACCGTTGTAGTTGTTGTTTGACGGACGTTTCTCTGGGTAGGTGTCAAACAGGTTTTGCGCACCCACTGTAAAGGTCAGAGTATCCGTTGCGGCATAGGCCACAGACAAATCAACCGTGGTTTTGCCTTCATATTCTTTATCACCAGTGCTGCTGTACGAAATAGTGTAAGGGCCAAAATAGCTGGCACGCAGGCTGGTGGTGAAGTCACCCAAGTGGTGAGTCAAACCAAGGCTACCGGTGTGATGTGAGGTGGCTTCCGTCATACGCACTTGCTCAATGTTATCAAACAGCTTGCCTTGCAAGTCGTCCAAAATTTCTGGCAAATGAATGTCTTGAATATCAGTGTTGTTGTATGCGTAAGCGATGTTCGCTTTCAACTCACCAAGGCTACCCAAGTCAAACTGTTGTGCCACGACTAAGTCAACGCCGCGGGTACGAGTATCTACCGCGTTGATAAAGAAGCGCGCCGATTCAGCGTTAGTGCCCGCCAATGCCGCACCGACTACATCAGAGTCGCTGGCACGCAGTGAGCTCGACAACACGATGCGATCATCAATATCAATCTGGTAGCTATCCAGCGTGATGGTTAAACCGTTATCGCCGGTGTAAACAAAGCCCAAACTGAACGAGGTAGACTCTTCAGGGCGCAGTTTGCCCACTTGCAGAGCTTGAGTTACAGGCGACAAGTTGTTGAACGTACCTGACTCGGTTGGCACCAGTTGCCCCGTGGTTGGGTCTGGATTAAACAGGGTCGAGATGTTAGTAAAGTACAGTTGTTGCACGCTTGGCGCACGGAAACCGGTGTTGGCTGTAGCGCGAATTGCGAAGTTGTCGTTGAAGTCGTAACGACCCGCCAGTTTCCAGCTAATTTTGTCACCGAAGTCGGAATAGTCTTCATAACGCAGCGCGGCAGACCAATAGATAGCTTCGCTCAATTGGTTTTCAAGTTCAGCGTAAACAGCGGTGTTGTGACGGCTTTCGTCCACTTCAGATTCTGGGGTAAAGCCACCAAAACCTTGGCTGCCTGCAGGTTTGTTTTGGTAACCGCCGTTCGCATATGACGCTTCTTCACCAGCTTCAATTTCGTAGCCGTTTTGGCGCCATGCTGCACCTACCGCCAACATGATGTCGGATTGGTTATAGAAGGCAAAATAACGTGAAGCATCAATAGTCAAATCGATTTCATCAGTCGACAGGGTACCGGCATCAAAGCTGGTTTGGCTGTCTGGGCCATAAGAGGCGTTCAATGAATCTTCTACGCGGTATTGGAAGCTGTTTTTACCGTAACCAGCGGAGCTATCGACGTGCCATTTACCCAAGTCAAACTCGTAACCAACCAAGGCTGAGTAGTCTTTGATGCGTGGCGCCAGAATCGGCAAATAACCGTCTGGGTAGATTTCCGGTACGTTGTTGTCTTGCAACGCGCGGCGATAAAAGGCACCGGAGTGGGTTTCACGGTCGCTGATACCACCATTGAAATAGAATTTGTTTTCACCGAAGTACTGCGCACCGTTGGCAAACAGCGCTAGGTTGTCGTATTCCGCATCACCGACGTGGAAGTTTTGGCGATCAAATGTCGCTTCACGTGGATCGCGACTGCCGTCGGCCAATCGAGGATATTGATCGCGAGGATCAAGACCTGCACGGTTGGTTTTGTTTTTGTGTTGTGCTTCCAGCGAGATGTTCACATAGCCATCTTCACTCCAGCTCAAACCTTTGTTGGCACCAATGCGCCACTGTTCGCCGTCACCCTCATAGGTTTGGCCCAATTGAGTGGTCACCATGCCGCCGTCGCGGTTGTCTTTCAGTACCACGTTGATCACGCCAGCAATCGCATCCGAACCATACTGTGCCGCCGCGCCATCACGCAGGATTTCAATGCGTTTGATAGCCGCCATTGGGATGGTGTTCAAGTCAACGTTTGACGCACCTTTACCCACAGTACCTGACAAATGCACAAGTGCTGAACTGTGGTAACGCTTACCGTTGACCAGCACCAAAGTATGATCAGGCGACAGACCACGCAGGTTGGCAGGGCGAACCGCGTCAGAACCGTCGGTTACCGCAGAAAATGGAAAACTATAGCTCGGCGCAGCAAATTGCAGTGCACGGGCAGTTTCAGTCAAACCAGTGGCTTCCAGCTGTTCAGCGGTGATGATATCCACCGGCGCAACGCTGTCTGTGGCAGTACGCATCGCAATACGCGAACCCACCACCGAAATTTTTTCCATGTTGCTGTTTGCTGCAGCGTCTGCGGCGTAAACGGCAGGTGCAGCCCATTGGCCAGCAACAGCCAGAGCGATAATCGAAATGCGTTTCATGAGTTTAAAACCTTAATGAATGTGCAACTAATCGGATAAAATTAAAGAAAAATCAAAAGAATGGAGAAGAGAGTGCTCGTTCTACATCAACAAATTGCGCGCATCTTACCATCGCCGTTTATAACCAATTTATTCAAATTTGTGATAGAAAATTCAAATTGGGTATAACAGGGATGAGTTATTTAACTGATTAATTAGGCTTATCAGTCACTTGCACCTACTGCGCAGCTCTGGCACATTGGAACAGCAACTGAAAAGTGACCAAGACTGCTGGCAGCAAATGTTAAACTCGAACGTATTTCAAACAATTTATCAACACCTTAGCGAACATAATGCGCGCTTTCGGGTAGTCGAACACCCAAGTGCTGGGCGCTGTGAAATGGTGGCACAACTGCGCGGTACTGAGCTGGGGCAAGGCGCAAAAGCACTGCTGACACACCTCAAAGGTAACGGGGTTAAACGCCATGTGTTGGCCATTTTACCGGGCGATGCCCAAGCAGATTTAGCCAAATTGGCGAGTCACTTTGGTGCCAGAAAAGCTTCGCTCGCCAGCCCGGCAGAAATGACAGAACTCACCGGCTGTGTCGCTGGCGCCATTCCCCCCTTTAGCCTACATCCTGCCTTAACCTTGGTGGCGGCGCCGCAGCTGTTTAGCCGCTATGAGGAAATCGCGTTTAATGCCGGCAGCTTAGAGCGTTCAATCATTTTGGCGACCGACGATTACCGTCGTATCGCCCAACCCGAATTGGTTGATTTTATTCGTTCAAGCACCGACTAACGCGCCAACGGAGCCAACGCTTGTTCAATGCTGTGGTCACCGTCTGTCAGCTCGATAATCACTTGGCTGAGGTTATCGTGCGCGACCAAATAGGCCAGCGTTGCCGCCACGTTATCGCGCGACACAGTACCATAACTGATTGCAAATCCGGCATTAATTCGCGCGGTTGCAGCAGCATCAGTCAATGTGCCTGGCCGCACAATCAGCCAATCTAAGCCACTGTTAACTAAGTAAACGTCTGCCGCCTTTTTCACTTTCATGTAGTGCTCAAAAGTGTCCGAGACTACGCGACCTCGGCCAGCCTCTGGAAACGCCGACACCAAATTGACATCCTCCTCGCCGTAAACGACGAGGATTCCTACTGCGGTTAAGCGTAAACGCCTGACTCGCTTCGGTGGGTTCCTGCTGCTGGCGGCATTGTTGCACCACTCACTTCACAGGCTAATCGGGCGTGTCCCGCCCTTAATACGTTGATCGCGCCGACCACATCGGCATTCTCTTCAAAGCCACATTCCACACAGGCAAAGCGGGCTTGAGTCATACGGTTATCTTTCGATATATGACCACAGCATGGGCATGTCTGGCTGGTGTTTTTCGGCGGAACGGCGATCAGGTGGCCGCCATTCCATGCCAGCTTGTAATCGAGCTGGCGACGAAACTCAAACCAGCCTTGATCGAGGATGACTTTATTCAGTCCTGACTTTGCTCTGACATTCCGACCCTGTTGCTCTGCGGTTCCTGACGCTGATTTTGACATGTTTTTGACCTGCAAATCTTCAATACAGACTATCGCGTGGTTTTTGCTAATGTCGCTTGAAGTTTTATGCAGGTAGTCACGGCGGCTGTTGCCGATTTTTGCATGGACACGCTGGACTTTAGCTTTAGCCTTTTTCCAGTTGTTGCTGAATTTTACCTTGCGGCTCATGGCCTGCTGCGTTTTACGCAAGGCGCTTTCCAGCGTTTTGAAGCTGTTGCGTGGTTCATAGAATGAACCGTCAGACAAGGTGGCGAACCGAGCAATACCCACATCAATACCTATCATATCGCCACTAGGTGGAGGAATAGCAGCGTCACGTTCAGTCTGAATAGCAGCAAACCATTTGCCGCACGACTGACTGACCGTGACGTTTTTAATATTACCTTCTACCATCCGACTGTTACGGTAACGGCACCAGCCGATTTTGGGCAGAAATATACGATTATTTCCCTGCTCCAGCTTGATGCCCTGCGGGTAACGGAAACTATCACCTGAACCTTTCTTTTTGAAACGGGGAAAATCAGCACGTTTGGCAAAGAAGTTTTTGTACGCCCGATCTAAATCTTTCAGCGACTGTTGCAGTGTTTGAGAAGGTGAGTCAGACAGCCATTGTGTTTCTGGCACTGCCTTCCATTGTGGTAACAGGTTGTTCAATTCAAAAGCGGAGAGTTTCTTTTCACCCTGTTCATGCCGCTCTTTTTGCAACGCCAGCGCCTTGTTATAGACAAACCGGCAGGCACCGGAAAAACGGCGCATCTGGCGCTGTTGTTCTCCAGTGACGATCAGTTCGAATTTGTAGGCTTGCAGTCGTTGCATGGCTTGCTCATACTGTGTCAATACAACTCAATTATAGATTGGTCCATGGAAATTAAAAGTGATTTAAGACATGGTAGACATTGTGTTTTTAAAATGCATGTCCATTTGGTCTTTGTGACAAAATACCGCCGCAACGTCTTTACCAAAGAAGTGCTGGATGATCTAAAAATCTTTTTTGAAAAGGTCTGTCTTGATTTTGAATCAGAGTTGGTTGAGTTCGATGGTGAGGATGATCATGTGCATTTACTGGTGAATTATCCGCCCAAAGTGGCGGTATCTGTATTGGTGAATAGTTTGAAAGGCGTTTCGAGCCGGATGATCCGAAAAAAGAATTACCCTTCGATCAAAATGAAACTTTGGGGCGGGGCGCTTTGGTCTCCCAGTTATTTTGCGGGCAGTTGTGGTGGTGCGCCAATTGAGATCATCCGGCAGTATATTGAGCAGCAACAAACTCCGGCGTAGCCTTCAGAACGGCTTCGCCGTTGCGCTATTCATCCTCGCCCTGAACGGCGAGGTTTTCCGCGCTACCCGATAAATCGGGAGATGCCAGCCAGTTTGGCAGCTTCCACCGACTTTTCTAAGCCAACACCGTCGATGGCGGTAGTGGTTTCTACACCGCCTTTACCGCCCGCGCCCGCCGAAAACACCACGACGTCACAATCATGCATCAGCTCGGCCAGCGACTCAGGACTGAGCGTTTGCAGATCGCCAAAGATTGGCGTAGCTCCTAAGGCTTTCAAGTCAGCTTCTTGCGCCAACTGCCGATACAAACTGACTGGCACATCGCCCTGCTGAACCAGTCTTGGCGCCAGATGACGGGCGATTTTGCCGTTCCCGCCGACAATAAATATCCGTTTCATACAACCTCCTCATACCGCCTTGTGCGAATCTTTCAGTTACCGCACAAGTTATTGAGTGAATTTATTTAACGTTAATAAGGCTATCACAGCCACGCTAACCTCGGCTGTACATAGCCAAGATGAGCACGTCACTTAATGCAGCGCATAAAAAAACGGCTACCGCAAAAAATACGATAACCGCTTGTTGAAACAGTAAAATTACGCTTTAGAGATGGTAATCAAAGTCCCCGCCATCTTGCGGCGCAGATAGGCAATCTGCTGCATATGCGGCAGATCTTTCGGGCAATTATCTTGGCAACCCAGCAGCGTCATACAGCCAAACACACCATCTTGAGTACCAATCACATGGTAAAAATCTTCCGCGCTGCGCGCATCTCGACTATCCAGCTCAAAGCGGGCGATTTTCATCATCCCCACCGCACCAACGAAGGTATCGCGCATCTGCGCCGTGGCACAGGCGGATACACAGACACCGCACTCGACGCAACGCTCTAACTCGTAGAGTTTGGCGGCTTCTTCTGGATCCATCGGCTTTTCAATGCGGTGAATATCGTTGCCGGTTTCATCAGGATGCAGCCACAGCTTCAACCGCTCGGCCAATTCGCGCATAAACTTGCCGGTGTTCACCGATAAGTCACCAATCAGCTCAAAGCCCGGCAACGGCATCAGGGTAATCATGCCGTCGGGATATTTAGCCGTCAGAGTGCGACAAGCCAAGGTTGGAAAACCGTTGATCACCATGGCGCAGCTGCCACAAATGCCGGCACGGCAGACGAAGTCAAACTGCAACGAAGGATCTTGCTCAGCACGCAAACGATTCAGCGCAATAAACACGGTCATGCCCGGCGTTTCTTCCAACTGATACGACTTCATTGACGGCTTATCACCGGGCTGCTGCGGATCATAACGAAAAATATTAAATGTCAGGATACGGCTATGGCTCATGAATTTTTTCCGCCTTTAGAAGTACTTTTTGTTTGGTCATGAAATCTTTGGTTGGCTGGGCGTAAATGCTCCGGCAACTCAAACGGCATAATGGCTTGTTGCAGCTGTTCACGGCTGGCATCATCGCCAAGCCCCGCAATAATGGTGGCGATTTCATCCTGACGTTTTGCGGTGTCAGGGTGGGCAATCGCATTATCTGCACCATAACCACGATAGCCTGGCGGCAGCTCCATCTGCATCACGTCAAGCATTTCATAGCTCAACGTTGGGGTCAGATCTTCGCTGTTTGGCCAGCTTGCCAAGGTACGGCTCAGCCATTCTTTATCGTTGCGTTGTGGATAGTCTTCCCGAGCATGGGCACCGCGGCTTTCAGTGCGCGCCAAGGCTCCACAAGCAACGGTCAATGCCACTTTGATCATGCGTCGTACACGCAACGCCTCGACTAATTCAGGGTTCGCATGGCGCTTGGTGCATTTGAGTTTGATATTACGTGAACGCACCAACAGCTCTTTTAGCTCAGTGACCGCCACTTCTAATTCCGGGCCGTTACGGAAGATGCCGACATAGTCCATCATCAACCGTTGCATCTGAGCTTTCAGAGTGAAGGCGTTTTCCCCGTCGCCACCGCTGCACAGCTCGTCGATTTCGTGTTGCAGTTCATTGCTGAATTTGCTGACTAACTGAGTATCGACCACCAGATCTTGCTGCTCACAGAAATCCGCCACATAGCTGCCGATGATCATCCCAGCGACCACGGTTTCCGCCAGCGAGTTACCACCCAAACGGTTAAAGCCATGCATGTCCCAACAGGCCGCTTCACCTACGCTAAACAGGCCTTGCAGCTGTGGGCTCTCACCTGTAGGTTTGGTGCGAATACCACCCATCGAATAGTGCTGGGTTGGCCGGACAGGGATCCACTCATCAGCCGGATCGATGCCTAAGAAGTTTTCGCAGATCTCTTTCACTTCACGCAGGTTGGTTTCAATATGCTTGCGCCCCAACAGGGTGATATCCAGCCACAAATGCGGGCCATAGGGGCTATCAACCCCAAAACCTTTGCGCATATGTTCGGTCATGCGGCGAGATACCACGTCACGCGAGGCCAGCTCTTTCTTCTCTGGCTCATAATCCGGCATAAAACGATGGCCGTTGCAATCACGCAGCAAACCACCGTCACCGCGGCAGCCTTCAGTGGTCAAAATGCCCACTGGCACAATCGCCGTTGGGTGGAACTGCACCGCTTCCATATTGCCCAAGGTCGCTACGCCGGTTTCCAGCGCCAGCGCTTGGCCAACACCTTCGCAGATGATGGCGTTAGTCGACACTTCATAAATCCGGCCATATCCACCGGTCGCAATGGTGGTAGATTTAGCGATATAAGCACGCAGTTCACCGGTGATGAGACAGCGAGCAATCACCCCATGACAGCGTTTACCATCATGAATAATCTTCAGCGCTTCTACCCGTTCGTGTACCGGAATATCCAGCGAAATCGCTTTGTTATCGACGGCATACAAGAGTGAGTGACCAGTACCGTCGGCGGTATAACAGGTGCGCCATTTTTTGGTGCCGCCAAAGTCACGGGCGTTTATCAGGCCGTGCGCTTCTTTGGCTTCTTCAATGGTGACCCGCTCCGCGTTCACTACTACTTCTCTTGGCCCCGCGGTCACACGGGTCCAAGGCACTCCCCAATTCGCCATCTGCCGCACCGCTTTAGGTGCGCAGTGAGCGAACATACGCGCGACGGTTTGGTCACATCCCCAATCTGAACCTTTTACGGTATCTTGAAAGTGCACGTCTTCGTTATCGCCATCACCTTTGGTGGTGTTGCCGAGACTTGCCTGCATGCCCCCTTGCGCCGCAGCGGAGTGAGAACGTTTAGCAGGGATCAGCGACAACACTAAGGTATCAAGCCCACGCTCTTTAGAGGCAATTGCCACCCTCAGGCCCGCTAAGCCGGCACCAACCACTAATGAATCGGTATAAATCAGTTTCACGCCTGCTCCTTAACGGCTACTGCTGTCAATTTCTGGTTCATTTTCTTGGGATAACTCATTATTGTTATTTATTGTTAGCTCAACTCGCATGGGGGATAAATGCCAGTAACGACGCCACCCCAACGGTAACAAAAGCCACACTTACAATTGTTTTAATCTTGCGTAATCGGCTGCGACTATTCAGATCGCGCGCCGCGCCCCACTTCAATGCCACTCGGTAAATACCGATGGCCGCATGCAGTTCCACCATCAATAACAACGGCAGATACACCATCCACACGCCTTGGTTCCAAATCCGGTCGGCACTGCCTTGCGGGCCGATGGTTTCTGGCGATGAACCGATCAACCATAGATGCACGGGTAACAACAGCAGGATCACCACCCCCGTAATCGCTTGCCAACGCCACAAACGGGTATCACCGTGGTTGATCACTTGCATCTGCTGCTGCAGCGCACGTTGCTGGCGCAAACTCATGGGTAACTTTTGCAGTGCTACCACGACATGCACCAATGCGATTGCCGCAATACTGATAACAATACAGGTCACCACCCACGGATAACCGTGACCATCGCTGGAGAGGAAGCTCAACTCCATGTTGCGCGCCACCCATTCCATGGCATCGCCACCCAGCAATATCGACGACACTAAGACTAAATGTGTCCACAGAAACACCGCCAGAATCACCCCGGATAAACTCTGGCTTAAATCCATCCACGCACTCAATTTTCTAACACTAGGTTTGATTGTCATTGTTTTCGCCTCGCGCTTTAGCTTTGTGAGTCATCTCATTAAGTCTTAGCTACGAAAGGTAATATCGCTCACAAATTCATTTAAAAAACTGAGATAGATCAACCTGAAGGCGAATAATTAACCGCCAACTAAATTAATAACAATGCAAGCAAACTTGCTGCGCTCAGCGTCAGTACGCTAAAACGCAGCGGTGTTCGATGTAGTATTAATGAGGCACGTAAGGCTGTACGGGTACGCTTAGTTCGCTGCCCATCATCAGATAGGTCACCAAGCTGGCACCACCTAGGCATAAAAAGTACACAATCAATACTTTCGCGACTTTGCGAAGCCCAGACCGTTTGGTGGTAATGCCCCACTTAACGGCCACACGGTACAAACCAATCATGGCGTGGATCACCACCGCAGGCAGCAGCAGGGCATACAGCACCCAAGCATTGGCGTGATAAACGCGCCACGCTGACAAATTCGGACCGATTTCAGGATCGGTGATCATGGTGACCAAGTGCATAGAGGCCAAAAAGAACAGTAAAAAGCCGGTGAGCATCTGCCAAAACCACAGCTTACTGTCTTGATGGTTGATGAGATGAAGATGATTACGCAGTGCCCGCCATTGCCCCAATTGCACCGGGAAACGACGCAGTGCGGTGGCAGCATGCACCATCAGCACTAACAGCATAAACAGCGAAAACATCTGAGTGACTATCGCAATGCCATGACCAGACTGGGTAAACAAGCCCCCTTCTAGCACTTGCACGACGCGATAGAATGCTTCTTTTCCGAATAGAATCGACGATTCGAAATGCAGATGTAACAGTAAAAATAACCCAAGCATGACCCCTGAAGCACTCTGCAGACGATCAGCCATAGCTGACCACTGATAGCTTTGAGGATAGCCCAGCCAACGCCCACCAATCTGATATTTAGTTAACATGATTTCAAAAGTTACTTAAGTTAATTTAGCGAGCATTTCAACATATCCAAAAGCGGTTAAATTCCAAACGGCTAAATTTACCTTTGTGATCATGTTCAACAAAAAAGTGTTCTTAGATATTTAGAGATCACATTATTCATTTAAAAAACAACATAGGTCATACCAATTAACCACTTCAATTCAGTCAGTTAGCTGTAACCCTCAAACAAAAAGGTAAGAGAATTTCACAGAAATAGCCGCTACTGTTCTATAAATAGAAAGATGGTTACATCAACAGCTGCAGTTCAACTGGCAGTAAATAGCCGCCTTGCACTAAAATAGCGCCACTTTGATTGTGGCCACCGCGCCGCCGGACCAAAAAAGAGAAAACCTATGCCGTGGATCCAACTACGCCTGAACAGTAATAAAGAACATGCCGAAGCACTGAGTGACGTGCTGATGGAGCTGGGCAGCGTGTCTATCACCTTTGAAGATAGCTTTGA
This sequence comes from Shewanella avicenniae, assembly GCF_017354945.1. Classification (NCBI taxonomy): domain Bacteria; kingdom Pseudomonadati; phylum Pseudomonadota; class Gammaproteobacteria; order Alteromonadales; family Shewanellaceae; genus Shewanella; species Shewanella avicenniae. The sequence goes on from NZ_CP071503.1 coordinate 3,732,240, forward strand.
TACGCCCATCTTTGAACCTAAGCTCGGTGAAACGCCGCTGTGGGACAGCACCACAGTGATTGCACTGTTTGACGCGGCAGACGATCTCGATCCAGTGATCGCCGAACTCAAAGCACTGCCTTATATGAGCAGCGACACCGACTACAAAATTGAACAAGTCGAAGACAAAGACTGGGTGCGTGAATGGATGGATAACTTCCACCCAATTAAATTCGGCAATCGTTTGTGGGTTTGCCCAAGCTGGCGCGAAGCCCCGGAGCCGGATGCGGTTAACGTACTGCTCGACCCAGGTTTAGCATTTGGCACCGGTACTCACCCAACCACCGCACTATGTATGGAATGGCTCGACAGCCTAGATCTTGCTGGTAAGCAAGTGATCGATTTCGGCTGCGGCTCTGGCATTTTGGCGGTTGCCGCGCTGAAACTTGGCGCGCCACATGCCACCGGCATCGACATTGACTATCAAGCGATCGATGCATCGAGAGAAAATGCCCGTCGTAACGGCGTAGAAGACAAGTTATCCCTCTATTTACCAGAAGATCAGCCTGAAGGTATTCAAGCCGATGTCCTAGTGGCCAACATTCTTGCTGGCCCACTGCGCGAACTGGCACCGTTAATTGCTGCGTTAGTGAAACCAAATGGTGTACTGGCGTTATCTGGTTTGTTAAATGAACAAGCAGAAGAATTACGTTCTATTTACAGCCAGTGGTTTGAGATGGATGCAGCTGCTCACAAAGAAGACTGGAGCCGCTTGACAGGACGGCGTAAAACGCAGTAATAGGCCGCCAAGGCGCGCCATTACTGCGTTCGTCGCTTTTAAAAGTCAAGAAAAAAAGTTTACTCTCAGGTGATTTTTTAACCTTTCCATGGCCGATAAAAAGTCGTACTATAGCGCCCCTTTGAAGAGCGAGGTGAAACCGCGACATGCAAATTGGCCCATATCAACTGAACAATCAGCTGATCGTGGCACCAATGGCAGGTGTCACTGATCAGCCCTTCCGCAATCTCTGTTTACGTTATGGCGCCGCCTTAGCCGTATCAGAAATGATGTTGGCCAACCCCGATATTTGGGACACCGACAAAAGCCGGTTGCGCATGGCGCATTCGGGTGAGGAAGGCATACGCTCAGTACAAATTGCCGGAGCAGATCCGAAGGAGATGGCTTGGGCCGCCCGCTACAATGTGGAGCAAGGCGCGCAAATCATCGACATCAACATGGGCTGCCCCGCGAAAAAAGTGAATAAAAAGCTAGCAGGTTCAGCGTTGCTGCAATCCCCAGCACTGGTCAAACAGATTCTGGATGCCGTGGTTGCTGCAGTAGATGTACCCGTTACGCTGAAAATTCGCACGGGCTGGGACCCTGAGCACAGGAATGGTGTTCAAATAGCCCAAATTGCTGAAGAGAGTGGTATTGCTTCACTGGCGGTTCACGGCCGCACGCGACAATGCATGTACAAAGGTAATGCCGAGTACGACACCATCAAAGCAATCAAACAAAATGTGTCGATTCCTGTGGTGGCCAATGGGGATATCACCACACCGGAGCAAGCCCGCTTTGTGCTGGACTACACCGGTGCCGATGCCCTGATGATTGGACGAGGCGCACAGGGAAGACCCTGGATTTTTCGTGAAATCCAGCATTACCTGGACACCGGTAACAAACTGGAACCCGTGGGGAGTGCTGAAAAGCGTCAAGTGATGCTGGAGCATCTAACCAAACTCTATGGTTTGTATGGCGAACTTAAAGGCGTTCGTATCGCCAGAAAACATATAGGTTGGTACCTGGACCAGGATGAACAGCGTCAATTCCGTGCTGACTTCAACCAGCTGGAAAGCGCTGCTGAACAATGTTCCATGGTGGAACGATTTTTTGATGAATGTGTTTTAGATAATTAAAGAGCAGAATACGAATGTTTGATCAGACAACTCACACAGAAGCTCATCAGCTTACCGTAGGCAAAATCGAAACCGCTAACGGCACTATCAAGCCTCAACTGTTGCGTGACGCAGTAAAACGCGCTGTCAGCAACTTCTTCAGCCAGTTAGATGGTCAAGAAGCGCAAGAAGTATACGAAATGGTACTTTGCGAAGTAGAAGCGCCACTGCTTGATATCATCATGCAACACACCCGTGGTAACCAAACTCGCGCAGCAAACATGCTGGGCATTAACCGCGGCACTCTGCGTAAAAAATTGAAAAAGTACGGAATGAACTAATCTAAGTTCATAACGTATTGAAATAAAAAGGCCTTTCTTTAACGAGAAAGGCCTTTTGCTTTTTATGTACCTTTATATGTACCCGAAAAAGAAAATCTAGTGGTGAGAATCACATTACTGTTTTGCTGTCGGTTAGCATTCACTACGGTTACGCCACACAAAAACTCATATCATTGCCAACAACTTTGACGCATTACTCGACACAATTCTGTCTTGCAAAAGAGCTACAAAAACGGGATACCTAACAACGCAGCAATGATGCCTATCGGCGTAATAGGGATGGGTAATAATGATTCCCCTACGACATCCGCTAATCCATCACTTACTGCATCACTTATCATGTCATCGCCAATACTGTGGATTGCTGTATCAGATAAAGCGTTAACCACGGCCTCGGTTAACGCTTCATTATCCAAGCCAGAGTCAATCACCATAGCGCTATCAAGGTGATCGGCAACCTCACTAGTAACAATAATGGCCGTGTCTGGATTTTCAGCTAAGGTCTCATTTATATAGCTAACACTGTCCGTCGCTTTTAATTGGACTTCAGCGGCTATCTCATCATCATCCATCAACGCAATGTCTAAAATTGGATGATTGGTTGCCTCAAATAAAATGGCATCCATTCCTTGTTCATTGAGCGCCTTAACAACTTCTTGCTCAAACAAAATGCCTTTGATATTGCTCACATGGCCGACCATCACGTCAGGCTCTATATCATTAAAGTAAGCCATAATCTCGCCATTGCTGGCCAGCTCTAGCTCATGGTAACCTCGCCTTACCGCATCAAATACGGCATGTTGTCCAATCATTGTTGGCGCGTTCCTTTTAGAAGTCGAGCAATCCCCTTAAAGCTGGAATCTCCGTGCAAAGGCGCTTTACTCGACGCTATATCGTGCGCAGTCTTGCCATGTTTGTTTTGGAGCTCAGTATTGGCTCCAAGCTCCACCAGCATCGAGGCAGTTTCTAAGTATCCGTGTTGTGCAGCAACAATGAGTGCTGAATGGCTTTCCTGGTCGCAAACGTCTAGCGACGCACCATTTTCAAACAGCAGTTTTATTGTAACGGCTTGATTATATGAAGCCGCAAAGTATACCGCCGTCCTGCCACCACTACTTTGCAGGTTCACATCGGCGCCTTTTTCAATAAATAGCGAAATCAATTCATTCATACCATTAGAAGCCAGCATCGCTATCGCTGGTAAAGAGTTTTTAGCCCTCGCATTCACATTCGCTCCGGCGTTAACCAAAGTCTTCACCATGCGTTGATCCCCCTTCTCAATCGCTAAAAACCGCTCCAGCAACTAATAACTTATCAACAACCTCAATACGCTGTTTGAAAAAGGCGCCCGTTACCGCGTTCCAACCATCGTTGTTACAAACGTTCACTGACGCGCCATGCTTTAGCAGAAATTCAACGGCTGCAATACGCCCTTTCATGGCGGCCCATATTAACGGTGTCCATCCCTTATGGTTGCGGATATCAACTTCAGCCCCTTTCGCAACCATCAGCTCTGCCAACGAAAAATATTCGTTATCCAAGCACAGCAATAGGGCACTACTCATTTGCTTTGGACGGTAGTTAGTGTTTGCACCTAAAGTCAGCAATTGTTCTGCAATAGCAACAAAACCCAAATCGATCGACACACGCAAAGGATTATGGCCAGAATGATTAACATCAAAGCCGCTGGTACTGATAATGACCTCTGCTAAAGAAGTAAAACCATGGCTCAATGCCAACTCAAATGGCGTTTTATCGCATTGCTCAAATACGGTGTTCACAAGCTCTGGATGAGAAGCAAGTATCTGTTGTACGGCAGGTTTATCACCTGCCTCAACGGCCTGCCATAATGCATTAGTCACTGATTGATGCCTCCTGATCCACAAATGCGATCTCAGACAGATTAAGCATCTGCTCTCCTTTGCTATTGCAACAACGCTTGCCTTGTAGTTTATTGATAAACAGTCGTGCTAGTGGGTTCATATTCAATGTGTGATCCGTTTTAAACTAAGCATTGGCAGATGATAAAGGGCTCAACATATCCTTGTTTATGCATGATTTTGAGCGAACTATTACCAGAGTAACAGATTGATTTTGCCACGTATTATCTACAAGTATCTAGACAAAATAATGAAACAAAAAAGCCACTTCGAATGAAGTGGCTTTCGAACCTGCGACAGTGCTAAATCTTAAACCGATTCACGATCGCGACCAGCTTACGGTTGATCTGGTCGATTTCTTCTGCACCATGTAATGCCTTTTCACCGTGGCGGTTAAGGCTAATCACAATGTCGCTGATGGCGGTCATATTCTTACTCACATCTTTGGTGACGCAGCTTTGTTCCTCTGCGGCGGTGGCAATTTGGCCACTTAAGCCATTAATTTCATTCACGAAGTCAGTCAAGGTATCCAAACTACTCACCACATTCTGCGAACCTGCGGCAGTTTCTTCACATCGTTGACGGGTTTCAGCCATCGATTTCTCTACTTTGCTACAGCGATTTAGCAGCACTTCAATGGCTTGGGCAATCTCTTGGGTACTGGCGGTGGTGCGGCTTGCAAGTAAACGTACTTCATCGGCAACCACCGCAAAGCCACGTCCTTGTTCTCCGGCTCGGGCTGCTTCAATAGCTGCATTTAACGCCAATAAGTTGGTTTGCTCGGCAACCTCACCAATCACATTCAAAATGGTGCTGATACTTTTCACTTGCTCACTCATCGCCTGTACATCACCAGAGGCGTTTTGCACATCGGTGATCAAGGCAGAAACCGTATTCTTGGAACGCTCGACAATATTTTTCGACTCATCGCCAGTGCGACTGGCACGTTCGGTGATCTCGGCGGTGTGCGACGCATCGAGCGCCATCGCATTGGCAGTGGCATCCATCTCTTCCACTGCAGTGGCAATCTGCTCGGTTTCGGTGACATGGTGTTCGAGGATCGCACTGTTTTCAGCTGACTGTTCGCGCACCTTAGTGATATTTCGTTGAAGCTCTTCACTGGCGGATTTCACCTCCAGCATCATCTTCTGCAAGCTGGTAATAAACGCGTTTACCCCTTTGGAGATTTGACCAATATCGTCATGGGTCGTGACCTCTAAGCGCTGGGTCAAATCACCGTTACCACTGGAAAGATCAGTAATGGTATTGCGCAGTGAAATAATCGGCCGATACAACATTTGGATCAGAAAAAAGGCAATTAACACGCTGACACTGGTCGCAACAATGGCTAGCATTATTGATTGATTACGCGCAGTTTTCAAAGCGGCAAAAATAAGGTTTTTATTAAGGCCAATGGCATAGACCCAAGTTTTATTACCAACATTAATCTTTTTTGAGAACAGCAACTTATCTTCACCGTTGAGCACATAATCTTGCACCAGATAGTCACTGTTAATCGCCTTTTGCGCCGACTCAGCAAACCAATCAAAACTGCTGGCCTTTTGTCCTGCTTTTAATGCTGGCGATGATGATGCCAATACAGTGCCATCGCTGTTGAGGATTAACCCGACAGCTCCCACCATATCTTTAGCTGGCTCTACCAACTGATTAAGAAAAGAGAGTTCGATGTCGACGGACACAGTGCCATCCGACACTTTGTTAACGATCGTGACCCAATAAATACCATCGCTGCCGCCCTGATAGGGCTCTGAAACCGCCACGCCGCTGGCGCTCATCGCCTCTTTAAACCATGGTCGTTGGGTCACATCACCGGCATATTTGTGGTTTGGCCAACTATCACTCTGTTGGTTCCAATAACCATCACCATTAGTAAAGGCGATGACGGCACTGGAAGTATTAGCTGCATTGGCTAAAAACTTGGTCTTCTCAACCACCTCGTCCGGCGTACCCTGCAAACTACGATTGGCAAACTGCTGCGAAATCTTATTGATAGCCTGAACTTTATCGTTCACCAAACTGCCAGCAATTTCAGCGCGATTTTCTACATAGATCTTGCTCTGGCGCATGATGGCATCAGTCAACGTACTCTTTTGTTCGATATAGGAAACTAAACTCGCAATCGATACTGAAAATGCCACCAGCAACAGTATGGAAATCAACAAAGATTTCTTTAACCCTAATCCCTTCATAGCGCGCCCTAATGCCAGAAAAACATCTAACATCAAGAATAGTAGAAAAAAACTACAACCCCAGACGATTCAGGACTTTTTTCAACCCGCTGTTTGCTAAGCCACAGCAATGGAGATAAATCGACAACTAAAGGTGAAATTGCTCGCACGCCTGAGCAAATCTGTTGCTATATTTTTTAAGTCGCTAGCAAATTAATCCCATGTAACCGCGAGCTTTCAGCAGGTCGTTCGCCATTACGTTCACCCAAAGTCCAAGGAGTTTTGCCATGAGAAAAGTGTTGGCCTTGCTGCTGTTGGTGGTAGGGTTACCTTTTAGCACTGTCGCTGCGACCTCTCTGAGTATCAGTGGTTACAACGACTACCTGTTTAACGGCATCAGCCTGACTCAAAAGAATCCTGCGCTGCAAGGGGCTCTGGATTGGAGTCATGATTCGGGGGTTTATAGCGGATTATGGCTAGGCAATGTTGACCTGTATGATGCGGACGCCGAAGTGGATGTGTATGCGGGTTATAGTCGGCCACTCAGCAGCAACTGGGCGCTAGATGTTGGTGTAGCCAAGTACACCTATTGGGGTGACCCGAGCAGTGATGGGATGAATTACGCTGAAACTCACGCCGCTATCAGCTATCGCGATACCACCTTAACCACTTGGTATGCATGGGATTATTTTGGCACTGGCGCAGGTCACTTTATTGTTAAATTGGCACAAAACGTACCTATCACTGACAACGCATCGCTTTATCTTGCGGTTGATCGATCGCAAACCCTAAACAATGAAAAATGGGCGTGGGAAGATAAAAACTACTACATCCATTGGGAAGTCACCGGCAATTACGCCCTGCAAGGTTTTAACCTCTCGGCGGGCGTGCACAGCACAACCTTGTCGACTTTTGGTGATACTCGGCTACTGTTTGGCGTATCCAAAAGCTTTTCATTTTGACGCTGAAACAATCAGCCCGTACAGGATTTCATGACTAGGGTGACGTTACTACTCGTCACCTTGCTTGTGTGAATATTCGCGGGATATTTTTCGCAATACCGTCATTTGCTCACCAAAGTTGGTACAGCCGCGGCACACGAACAGATGACATTTTAACGAGACCTTTTCGCCAAACCCCAATGGCCGTTCGAGCTGTTCAGATAACAGTTGGGTGGCTTTTTTGCAGGTGATGATCATACTTACGCCTCCTGAAACCAGTGGTGAGTTAAGCATTCACGTAGCCGAATACGCGCACGATAGAGCATCACATATAGATTGCTTTGGCTGACATTGTGCAGCTGACAAATCTCATCCGCCTCAAGCTCAACAAACTCACGCAACATAAATAACCGCGCTTGCGCCTCGGGCAGGTGGGTAAGGCATGTTTCAAATACTTGCCAAAAATCATCAGACAGCGCTTCGGTCGATGGGCAATGCCACGCTTGTGGCTGTTCGCCATCTTGCCAATGCTCGCGCCGATCAAACATCAGTTGCTCCATCTGAGTCGGTTCATCCAGTTCGCTCACATCTAACTGGCGTTTACGCGCTCGCAGCACATCCACAATCTTGTGTTTGAGAATGCCAAATACCCATGTTTTCACAGCAGCACGCTGCTGAAAACGATCGATATTTTTGAGTGCGCCGATCAGCGCCTCCTGCACAGCATCTTCGGCCAGATGCTCATCGCGTAGCTGCAACATGGCAAACTTGAGCATCTGCTGACGCAATTGGGCTATTTCACCTTCATCCAATGCTTGGGTCACGTGTTGAGTCTCTTTGGTGGCTAACTGTCATGCGTCTTCTGCCTTTAGTCGCTTGGCATGCTTAATCTCTTACACGGCGACTGCAAAAATTTCTCGCCGATGTGTTTAAAATCGATAAGCGAACTGATTGGCATCGCTGCTATCTGGCATACATTTACTGGCGATATCAGCGCGCAAAGCTTTGGCCAAGGTGCCGGCATTTAGCAACGTCAGCCAATGATCATATTCGGCGATATGTGCTCCATCATCCTCTTTAATGATGTTGGCGTAAGCACGCAGCATACTGCTCACCCCAGCCATTTGGGTTTTAAACACATCTTGTTTGCTGTCCGGGTGTTGCAGCTGAAACGCGGCATTGCCGAAAAATGACTGTACCAGCAGCTCTTTGCCGTAGGGTAGCTCCTGCCGACTAGGAAGTGGGCCAAGAATATCGCAAACGCTGATCAGCACGGCATCGCTATCCCGTGTCCATTCAAACAGTTGCTGGCGTAGCTCATGGGCTTCTGCGGCCAGTGGCCGTTGTTCGAGCTGTTGGGTTATGGCAATAACATCGTCAGCATCGAGCAGCAACGGCTCAGCTTTTACCGGCAGCACGAGTGACCACACCATCGCCATGACGGCCACACTAAGTTGCAGCAATTTGTTCAAAATTCCCTCCTTAAACATTCAGTTGGCCAAGCTATCGGCTCACCCCATGCGTATAGCCTACAGCACAATCACCCGTGCGTTCGCAGCGACAGTAGAGTTAGGCGAGTCTAGCGGCCAGAGCCTTTATTAACTCCCCAATAATAACGTTTTCGCTCGGCGTTGCGCCGCAAGTTAACGGAATTTAATGGGGTAAGACCGTTAATCGGCTGCGCTGGCTAACAAAAATTCAAAACACATATTTGATAATAATTCTCATTAACTTATATTGATATTAAACGTTGCCGCGACGAGGAGCCTTATCATGTCACGCAATATTAAGTTATCGATCAGTGAAACTAAGCTTGCCCAATTGATGTTAGCAGGTGAGCTGTGCGCCGCCGATATTCAATGCTTGGACCGTGAGTCAAAAGAGGCCGTTTGGCGTTTATGTTTATGGTGTTGTAGCAAGCGCAGTGGCTGTCAAGATTGCCAACAACCGTGCCAGCAGTCGTGTTCACCACAGCAAACGCAGCAGCAAGATCAAAAAACGGCACCGTTTAGCGACATCACGCTGCAACTACATCGATGAACTTACCGATTCATCCGGCCTAGCGGTGTTTTCTTGCATCGGGCTGCGGTATAGTTTGCCCATCGATTTCTCAGCCCATATATAGCCCGCTCTGTTATGGACAAACACCTGAAGAAACTGCAACAGCTCGAGCACGAGAATGCTCGCTTAAAGCTTGAAAACGCTCGGCTGAGCGAAAAGCTTAATGCAGCCTTGGACGGCACTGGCTTATGTTTATGGGAACATCATTTGCCCACTGGGCAGCTCACCATTTTCAATATGGAATGGGGCCAAATGCTTGGCTTTCATCCACAAGAACTCGCCGCCCATTTTGATACGTGGAAGCGCCACCTGCACCCTGACGATTACGATCTAGCTGTGGGCGCTTTTGAAGATTTGGTCAACGGCAAAGCCAGCTCCTATCAAGCAGTGCATCGCATGCTGCATAAAAATGGCAGTCACAGTTGGGTAGCCGATCGCGGCCGTGTGGTGGAGTTCAGCGAGGACGGCACACCACTGCGGGTGATGGGCACCCATGTCGATATCACCCAAGAAAAGCGCTATGAATTAGCATTAGCCAAATTAGCCAGCACAGATCCACTCACAGGCTTACTTAACCGCGCCAAACTTGAGCAGGAATTCAGCGCTTTTAATCAGGCAGAAATACAGCAGCAAGCGGTGTTGGTGTTTATCGATTTAGATAACTTTAAGCAGGTCAATGATCAGTTTGGTCATCACGCTGGCGACAAAGTATTGATTCAAGTGGCTGAATGGCTGAACGTGTTAGCCCCTGCAAACGCTTTGGTGGCGCGCATGGGCGGCGATGAATTTGTGCTGCTTTGCAGCTACTGTAATATCAGCACGATCAAGCAATTAACCACTCAGCTCTTGGCGTGCAGCACCCAGCCGATAAAGCTAGAAAATGGCTTAGCAGAGATTGGGTTTAGTATTGGCGTGTGCGAATTTACTACGCCGCACGCCGACTTTAACGCGCTCTACCAACGCGCCGATCACGCCATGTACCAAGTTAAGAAAAATGGCAAAAATGGCGTGGTCTATCTGCAAGCAGATTCAACATCCAACGGCATCTAAACCGCGCTTTTTAGCTGGCGCTGTACACGCACCGCCCAGCCACATAGGTTGCGGCAATATTCCGATCATCCCCCAGCATCATCAACGCAAACAAGCGATCTTCTAGGCCATTACTGTTATGCATTCTCAGCCGTTGCACTTCGGTTGCCGCCCAGTCTAAGACTACCAAATCCGCTTCGCTGCCGACCGCTAATGTGCCAATTTTATCGCTCAAACTTAACGCTTGAGCGCCGCCCAAGGTAGCGAGATAGAAACCATCCAAGGCGGAGAGTTTTTGCCCGCGCAGCTGCATCACTTTGTAGGCATCGCTCAAGGTTTGCAGCGGCGAAAAACTGGTACCTGCACCAACATCGGTGCCAAGCCCAACACGCACCTTGGCCGCGGTTGCGCGTTCTAAGGCAAATAAGCCGCTGCCTAAAAACATATTGGAGCTGGGGCAAAACGCGATTACCGAGTCGGTCTCACTAAACGCTTGCCACTCTTCATCGGTCAGGTGAATTGCGTGGGAAAAAATCGATTTTGCTCCGGTCAAGCCATAGTGCTGATAGATATCAAAGTAACCACGACATTCAGGGAACAGCGACTTCGCCCACTCGATTTCATTTTTGTTTTCAGAAACATGGGTTTGCACATATGTGTCGGGATATTCCGCCTTCAACCGCCCGGCCATGTTAAGTTGCTCAGGTGTGGACGTCGGCGCAAACCTTGGGGTGATAGCGTATTGCAAGCGGTCACGATTGTGCCACTTTTCAATTAAAGCCTTGCTTTCGGCGTAACCAGACTCAGGGGTATCGAGCAGATATTCCGGCGCATTGCGATCCATCATCACCTTACCGGCGATCAGACGCATATTTCTCGCGGCGGCTTGCTCAAAAATCGCATCCACCGATTGCGGATGCACAGTGCCAAACACCAGCGCTGAGGTCGTGCCGTTTTTCAGCAGTTCGTTAATCACAAACTGAGCAATCTTGCTGGCGTAATCTTTATCCGCAAATTGTTGCTCAGTGGGAAAGGTGTAGGTATCAAGCCACTCCAGCAACTGCTCGCCATAAGCGGCAATCATCTCTGTTTGTGCGTAGTGGATGTGAGTATCTACAAACCCCGGCATGATCAGTTGCCCAGAACGGTCTTCAAGCTCTGGGTAACGCTCAGCATCTTCGGCATGATAATCACGCAATTCCGCAATCAGCCCATCGTGAATCACGAGCAAGCCATCAGCAAAAAATTGATAACTGTGTTGCGGGTTAGCCACTTCGGCAGGGTTGGCAATAAAGTGCAGAAAACTGGCGCGAATGGCGCGTTTTTCAACAAAAGGGCGAGCGCTGGCGACAGCTGGCTCTATCGAAGGGATCGACATAACAAGACTCCATTGAATACCTAAATATCAATGGTTTTTGACTGTGACTAGCGCGAGTAGCCAAAGCCCTTGTTAATCGATTTTGTATAACAACCGAAAACCATAAAAAGCGTCAGTATCATAGCGATAAATATGCCAATAGTTAACTTGTTATTTTTGTGGGTATTTTGTGCGGATGGGCAACCAATCACTGCGTTAGCTTGGTGCAGATGGCTGATGACAGCCCCAAAAGAGTGCTTAGATGTACAAGATAACGGGCACCTTTGAGTTCACACGGATGTGTTAACACCCTCAATGAAAACACTATCGTCCTGAAGACGCCTATTTTGCATTGCAATTTTTAGCGCTTTTACGCTGACATCAACTTTGTCTATACAACTTTTCATTTTGTGTTGCTAGAATAGCGTTAGTTTTTTGACACTAGATAGATAATTGACGGATATGGAAATCTGTAAAATCAGAACCAGCACGGGATTTACCCTAATTGAATTGATGATAGCGGTTGCAATAGTCGGTATTCTGGCCAGCATCGCGCTACCGTCATATCAGGAACATATACGTAACACCCGTAGGACTGATGCCCGTGAGGCATTAATCAATAGCGCTCAGATAATGGAGCGACAATACACATCAACGAATGCCTATACTGGCGGCTCTATCGTTAAAGATGATTCAGTTTCTTCGCCTGGTGGTTTTTACAGTATCACGGCCACTGAACTTACAGCAGATACCTATACATTAGTCGCGACGGCTATTGCCCCCCAAGACAAAGATGTTGCCTGTAAAACCATGACCATTACCCAAACAGGAACAAAGACACCCACCGCCTGCTGGTAGTCATACATTCAAAGCGAGCACATGGATGCGCACCAAGAAAATCCAAGCTTTTACCATAACCGAACTTATGATGGTCGTGGCCATATTGGCGATCATTGCCAGTATTGCTGCGCCGTCGTTTGTGTCGATGATACGCGAAAATACCGCACGGACGCAGGCTAATGAGTTGTTAGCATTGACAAATTATGCTCGTTCCGAAGCCATTAAACGTCAATCCAATATCCAAGTCACGATCACATCGTTAGGAACTGCTGGCTGGAAGGCTCAGGTTCTTTCCAACAACGAACTACTCAAAGAAATGGATAAAACAAGCAGTGTGGTTAGCGTTAGTGCTGCCAATTTAGGTTTTGATATTCGAGGTCGACGGGTAGGTACCGATAACTGTGTCAGTGTCAGTTATAGCAGTTACATAAAACAGTTACAGGTTGGACTTGGGGGTAACCTCAAAGTGATTAATGGCAGTTGCTCATAAGCCTGCAGATGTGTAGGCATATGAGTATGGGAAATGGAATGAACAAGCGTAAGCAAAATGGATTTTCTCTTATAGAAATCATGGTGACCTCATTTATTGTCGCTTTCGGCTTAGTGGGCATGGCGGCGTTACAGCTCAAGTCGCTTCAAGCTGCGCATTCGGCATACCAGAGATCGGTTGCCAGTGTAATTGCACTGGATGTTGTTGAGCGTCTTTGGGCCAATATGGCTATGGATACACCTCTCAGTGATGCAGAGTTGCGGGAACAGTCTCTTGCACATTGGCAACAAACGACCAATAACCGTCAGTCATTACCCGGTTTAGGGCTCACCCTTAACCATCCTCTAGGGACGAACACCTATGTGATTACAGTGGATTGGAGCGAGTCCCGCTTCGGGGCAAATGATGTGCCGTCGCAGTTCGTCTACTCTGTCGATCTCTATCCCAATAGTTGAGGTCAGCAATGCACAAATCTAGGTTGCTTTTTAAAGCTACTCAAACAGGTTTTACCCTCATTGAGTTGATGGTTAGCCTTACACTCGGGTTAGTCGTCATGCTGGGTGCATCCCAAATTTTCATCAGTGTAAACAGGGCATATACCGAAACCCAACGTTTTGCCCAACTGCAGGGGGATCTATCCCTTATCAGCGACATGCTGGCGTCTGATACGCGAGAGGCCTCAACCGTCAACATCGTCAATGATGAAAGTGGGAACAGTACACTGACACTGACCGTAGCGAGCGGAAATATCGTTTACAACTTAGCCAACGGTAATTTAAATCGCACCCAAGCAGGCGTGACAGAATCGATGACCGAACAAGCAGCGAGTTTTACGAGTCAATGTGTTGCGCCGGATCTGAGCACGTCATGCACTAGCCCTATCATGCTAACGCTTGCTGTGGGACTTAATTCCAGCGATGGCACAGCTACGCGGGTTCACTTAGTCGAATTTAATGTTGCGATACGAAATAACGTGTTGGCGATAAAGTTTGCGAGTTAGCGGTAAGCTTGGGCATCGTTAATGAACGGGTTAACTCTTAAATAACTGCATAATTGGGAATGCTATGCAAGGTAAACATAAGGGCGTTGTATTAGTTATTGGGCTGGTGTTTTTACTTATTATCACCCTTCTTGGCGTTGCGGGGGCGAGTCATTCACTCTTCGGAGAGCGTATGGCCAGTAATAACAAACAGATTGCCGAAGCTTTTATGGCTGCTGAAACTGGGGTAGTTAATGCCGTCGCTTGGCTCGATAACCCGGCTAACGAAGCATCGTGGGGGCAGGAGAACGCGAGTAAAAATGCCATCAACGCCTTTTCATTAGCAACGGGCAGCGCTGCTCGCTGGCAGATAGACAGTTTGGCTTTTGCGGGCGATGAAGCCACTATCGTCAGTTGTGGCACAATTAATAGCTCAGGTGTACACCGTTGTATCTCCAGCACTTATATCAAAGGATCGGGGGGCGGCAATCTAGCAGCCATGAACATCATTGGTAAAATCAAGACCTTTGATACAGCTAACAGCAATCAATTCAAATTGATTGGCGGCGACGGCGGCCCCGCACTGGCGACGGATACGCTAGATAATGTGCAGCTGATTACCGATGACATTGAAAGAAAGGGGCGAATGGCAAACTATGTCGGTGGTATCAGAGAGGTCAAATTCGATGATCCCTTCGGCGATCCTGCCAAAATGGCAGAATTTATCGAAGGCATAAGACTTCAATGGAATTCTATGGCAAGTAGCAACCCGAATAAGGGCACTGCACCTACTGATATGGGCACCACAGCATCACCCAAAATCACCTACTACAAAGGCGATTTGGAACTAAAAGGTAAAGGATTTGTGGGCGCAGGGATACTTGTCATTGTTGGAAATTTAACGATATCTGGCAACAACTTAGATTATGATGGACTGATAGTTGTCACAGGGCAGTCGTTCAGCATAAGCGGTGGCGGCAGCAGAGATGTTACTGGTGCAATCGTGTTCGCAAACCCAATCATGACTGATAGTGTTTGGTCTTTTGGTGAAGCAGAAGCCACTTTCGAATTTGATGTCAGTGGTGGCGGTAACGCGACTTTTACCTATGACGAGCAAGTTCTTAATGCTGCTCGAAACCTGCTCAGTGACGATAATGTTGCCAAGGATCTCTGGCAGCTTGAGGGGTCAACAAGTAACGCTTCTAGTAAAAGTAAAGTAGCAAACTGGCGGGCTTATACCGATTAGCAAACAGCCAGCTAATCCCAAAGTGCTCAATGAGTAAGTCACCTTGCACCCTTTCGCCTCTCAATGATTGCCAATTAACTCGATTGACAGGTTACTATTGTGAGTGCAATTGCTGACATGTCGCTAATAAACATTCGGCAAAATACTGGGTGGCAGGGCCCGCTTCGGTGCGGTTATTAATCGATAAATACAGCGGAATACTGTACTCCACCGGCTTAGTCAGTGGGATTTTTCGTAGCTCGCCGCTGGCAAGAAATGGCGCGATGCTGTGCTCTGGCAAACTGCCGTAGCAGATTTTGGCTTTAATCGCCGCCACGGCCGATTCGACTGAATTAACCGCCCATTGCTGGCGACTCAGATTGCCAAGAGTTTCAACATCTCGCCCCAACCGTTGGTAATAGATCTGCTTATATTGCATCAACTCTTCAGTGCTCAGCGGCCCCTGATGGTCGGTAAAAATCGGATGTTGCGGCTGCGCCACCGGAATTAGCCGGACTTCTAACAGTTTCGGCCCCGGCAATAACCCCGCTTCAGATACCGAAATGGCAAGATCGCAGGCAGTGTCGTCACTCGCTTGTAAGCGCATCCGTTCATGCAGGTGCACTTGGGTGAACGGGTAACGCTCGGCAAGACGGGCAATCGCAGCAAACAACACATCTTTGGGGAAGATATTTTCCAGCAACAGGTGAATGTTGGCTTCAACGCCACTACTCAAAAAGCGTGCTTTCTTTTCTAAGTTTTCAAAATCTTGCAGGAGCGGCAGCGCATCATTCAGCAGTTTTTGGCCGATATCGGTGAGTTCGCAGCGTTTACCATCCATAGTGATCAGCTTAACGCCCAACTGCCGCTGTAATTTGGCGATGGCATAACTGACGGTGGATTGGCTGCGATTTAGCTGCTCGGCAGCCGCAGTAAACCCGCCCGATTCAAACACCGCTTTAAAGGCGAGCCACTGTTCTAAGGTTGTTTTATACACAGCAAAATTCTCATCTACAGTTAAGCCAGCATTCGAGCCATCCCATCGAATATATAGATGGATGATGGCTATATTTTGAATTTTTGATTCAATTTATAAATGATAACCTAACGCAAATGTTACTGAGATGCGAGTCACTTATGAGCAAATCGATCAATACTTCAGCCACACTCAAGGGGCTATCGGCCGTGAGTCTGTTAGCCATGCTTGGCGTTAGCGGCCAAGCGCTGGCAAGCGAAGATGTGCAAACCAGCTGTGAACAGTTAATGAATGTGGCCATCACTAATGGCCAAATTACCGAAGCCCACATGGTGGCACCGGGAGATTCAAGCAAAGACCCATTCCGCATGTTCACCGGTAGCAGCAACAAAACCTTTAAGTTGCCGGAGCACTGCCTCGTGCGCGGCGATATTGAAAAACGTATCGGCGCCGATGGCAAAACGTATCGCACCCAGTTTGAAGTGCGTTTGCCAACCAAATGGAGCAAACGTTTTATGTTCCAAGGGGGCGGCGGTACTGACGGCTTCCTCGCTAACGCGCTGGGCACCATTCCAAGTTCAGGTTCAACTGCCCTACCTGCTCTAGCGCGCGGTTATGCGGTCGCATCTATGAACGGTGGCCACGATAGTCCAGACCCAACCTTCGGCCTCGATCAACAGGCGCGTATTGATTATGCCTATGCTGCGCTCGGTAAAGTGACCCACGCCGCCAAAGCGATTATCAGCACTTACTACAACGCTGAACCCGCACACTCCTACTTCATGGGCTGCTCTAACGGTGGCCGTGAAGCGATGATGGCCGCCCAGCGCTATCCGTTGGAATTCAACGGTGTGGTTGCTGGTAACCCAGGTTTCCATTTAAGTCGCGCATCGGTCGCAGAAGCATGGGACACCCAAGCATTGATGAGCGTCGCGCCAGATGCGAAACAAGGCGGCAAGGTGCTCGCGAATGCACTAACCCAACAAGACTTAGACTTGGTTAGTAATACCATTTTGCAGCAATGCGATAGCTTAGATGGCGTGAAAGACGGCATTGTTGCCAACTATATGGCGTGTAAATTCACTCCTGATACCCTGCGTTGCAGCAACAAAAAAGATGGCCAATGCTTAGCGGATGCCAAAGTCGATGCACTGCAAAAAGTATTTAACGGTGCGGTAGACAGCCAAGGCAACAAACTCTACAACAGCTGGCCATACGATACCGGTGTGAACGCTCCGGGCTGGCGTGCATGGAAGCTAGGCACCTCGCAAGACCCAGCGAAACCAAATGCGCTGAACACCCACTTAGGCGCAGGTTCAATGGCGTTTTACTTCCTGACACCAGCGAACCCAAGCTTCAATCCGATGACATTCAACTTTGATACTGACACAGCGTTGACCAATGAAACCGGTGCGATCAACGATGCCACATCTACCTACCTCAACAGCTATGTAGCAAAGGGCGGTAAGATGATCGTGTTCCAAGGTGTGTCAGACCCTGTTTTCTCCGCCGACGATATTCGCGATTGGTATGTGAAAGCACAGCAAAACACCGCCAAAAACAGCGACAAAGATTGGGCCCGTTTGTTTATGGTGCCAGGCATGAACCACTGTGGTGGCGGTCCAGCATTGGACGACTTCGACCCACTAACCGCCATCCAAAACTGGGTAGAAAAAGATGACGCACCGAACGCACTAAAAGCCCAAGGTAAAGCGTTCCCAGGTAAATCAATGCCAATCTGTGCTTACCCACAAACTGCCCAATACAACGGCAGCGGTGATGTAAACGCATTTGATTCTTACACTTGCAAATAATCAAAACTGCAAATAAGTAGTTGTTATAAAACATAAAAGCCAGCGATTCACTGGCTTTTATGTTCAATTTTCAACTAGCAGTTAACGGGCATCAATCACCAAATGGGTTATCAATGCTGTGGCTCGGTTCAGTGAACCATTCCGGCCCTGTTTTCCCCATATAGAAGTGATCTTCTAAGCGCACACCAAACTCCTCTGGCACCACAATCATCGGCTCATTTGAAAACACCATGCCAGTTTCCAGCGGGATTTGATTGCCACGCACCAAGTACGGCGCTTCGTGAATATCCATGCCTAAACCGTGGCCGGTACGATGCGGCAACCCCGGCAACGTATAATCAGGCCCCAAACCATCCGCTTGCAGTGAAGCACGCGCGGCGGCATCAACACTGCCACAAGGCTCACCAAGTTTCGCCGCTGCAAAAGCCGCGAGCTGGGCGTTTTTCTCCGCCTGCCAAATTTGCAATTGTTTCTCGCTCGCATCACCAAACACATAACTGCGGGTGATATCTGAGTGATAACCTTTGAGCTTACAGCCAGTATCAATCAGCACCATATCGCCCGCTTTGAGGGTTTGCACATACTCCACACCGTGCGGATAAGAAGTCGCTTTACCAAACAGCACAATGCAGAAGTAAGAACCGCTGGCGCCCACTTTACGGTGCGCTTGCTCGATAAATTCTTCCACTTCGGCGGTGGTAATACCTTCATGCAAAATGCTGGCGGCGGCTTTGTGTACTTCCAGCGTCATCTGCATCGCTTGCTTGATCAGCGCAATCTCTTTCGCCTCTTTGTGCATTCGACAATGGGCGGTGACCTTGAAGCCGTTGATGATGCTTAGTTCGCCCGCCTGTTGTTGAATGCCATCCACCATGAAAAATTGAGTCGATTCATCCAACGCCAGTTTGCCACTGCTGACGCCACGCTGTTTCAGTGAGTCAATCAATAGCGCATAGGGGTTTTCATGCTCATGCCAGCCGAGGATTTCACCGTCAATCACTAAGCGCTGTTTGATGGTATCGATCTCAAACGCGGGGGAAAGGTAGTAAACCTCGCCCGATGGCAGCAATACCGCGCCCATCAAACGCTCGCTCACGCCCCAGTTGATGCCGGTGAAATAGCTCAAGTTGGTGCCGGAGTTAATGTAGAGTGCAGCAATGTCGTTGGCTTGCATGTAGGCCTGAGCTTTAGCAAGACGCTCTTGGTAATCGGCCAGTTCAATCTTGGCCGCGCCAGCGGTCATATCGCTCAAACGGGCTAATGCTTGCTCCGGCGTACTGCCGCCGATGCCTTTGGTGTTCCGAGTAATATTGTCGATGCTCATGCTTGTCTCGTTGTCAAAATCTGTAGTTATTGATTGGCTTACAGCAACTACACTGCAGCTTAATTCATTATTGGTTTAACTCTTTTGTGGTTCATGTTTGTGGTTTATGTCATCGATGGCTCAAGCCATCCTCGATTTAAACCTTCTTGGGTTTAAACAGCAGTACGCCAAACACTGGGCCAGCGGTGTTACCTAGCTCGGGTTCAAAACGCACCTTAATCTGGGTTTTGTCACGGGTCAGCCGTTCGGGTATGTCATACTCCACTTCAAAAAATTGGCCGGGATGATCAAAGTTCAGCGTTTGGCTGGCAACACGTTCACCATCCACCAGAATATGGAACAGGCGTTGACGCTCTTCGCCCCAATAACTGGCTTGCAGTTTCAAAGGCCCATCAGCCGCTTGCATAGTGAACGAGAAGAACCCGCCGCTGCGCGCATCCCGCCCCGCACGGCCGCGATACACTACCGGATAGCTGATCTCAGATTCGAGCTGATGATTCCGCTCCGGCTGCATTTCACCGAGATGCATCACATCCACCGAACGCTTAGCCAAATCTTGCAAGCGTGCTTGCTCGGCAGCATAAGCCACTTTGGCATCAGCCCACTCGGCATCACTAAAGCGCTCGAAATAGACAGCACTGCGACGATGATGCTGAGCATAAAACGGCACAAACGTCATATCGTGTGGTCGGCCGATACCTTGGCTGGTAAACGCCGCTTTGCTGGCATCAATCGTCTCGAACTTACTGACTAAATCACTGCCCACCAGCGCGGGGGCAGTGCCGCCGTAATCTTCGTTTTCACTGCCGAGATCGGCCGCCAGCACCATGGGGCCACGCAGCAAGGCCACCAGCTTGTTACTGCCCGTGGCGGTTTCAAAGCGCAGTTGCAGCGGCAGGGTAAATTCGACCACATCGCCCGCTTGCCAGCGCCGACTAACGGCAACATAACCGCGATCGACATTGGCTTGCGTGACCGGTTTGCCGTTGACGTTCAACTGCCACGCATCACCCGTCCACGCCGGAATCCGCAGCGCCAGCGTGAATGCTCGCTCGGCCTGTTCCACGGTAATCGCTACTTTGCCCGCATAAGGATATTGTGTATCGAGCCGCAGTTTGCCTATACCGCTGACATTAACCGTCGATGCAATAAACAGGTTCACCAGCAGGGTGTCATCCTGCTGCCACCAGATGGAATCGCCGTGTTTGGCGTGGCTTTCCATGCCAGAGCCAACACAACACCAGAACGAATCAAACGGAGTGGAATATTCGCGCACCGCGCCAGACATCAGCGGCGTCATGTAGGTCACCATGCCGTTTACTGGGTCAATCTGCGCCAAAATATGATTCAGATGCGCCCGCTCGTAGAAATCAAAATAGCGCCCGTCCACTTGCCAACTATAAAGATGGCGCGTCAGCTTGAGCATGTTGTAGCTATTGCAGGCTTCGCAGGTTTGCTCGGTAATATGATTGGCGATGGTATCGGGCGCCGAAAAATACTCGCGGTCAGCATTGCCGCCAATCACGTAGGAGTGATGCTGCGTGACCGTTTGCCAGAAGAAGTTCGCCGCCGTTGCTGGCGTGCTGGCGCCGGTCAGCTCATGAATACGCGCCAGCCCGATAATCTTGGGAATTTGAGTGTTGGCGTGATGATTGGCCAGCTGATCGGTTTGTGCCGCTAACGGATCGAGCACTTTATGGTGGTGCAAGCGCAGCGCCAATTTGAGCCAGCGTTCATCCTTGGTGCGGGCATACAGCTCGGCAAAACTTTCGTTGATGCCGCCGTGTTCACAATCCAGCACGCGCTGCAGTTGCTCATCAGTTAACGGCGCAAACACTGCTTCGATATATTCACCAAGCTTGAGCGCAATCGGCAGCGCCGCATTGATGCCGCAATACTGCTCGGCATCAAACAGCCCAGCATACAGCTTGTGCCAGTTATACAGCGGCACCCAGCAACCGTTGAGATCGAACCCCGCCGAACGAATATCGCCAGCGCGAATTTCAGCAAATATTTCCTTACCATCAACTATGCTGCCGTCCTTGCGTTTGCGGGTAAATCCAGCAACATAACCATCGCCCTGTGCTTGCTGCACTTTGGTCAGTTCACTGACGATGTACTGCAATCTTTGTTTGGCTTGTGGCTCACCGGTTTGCGCATACAGCAGCGCTAACGCCGACATATAATGCCCGAGGGTATGCCCAGCAATGGTGTCGCTCTCCCAGCCGCCGTAAACCTCGCCTTTGGCTGTGAGTCCGGCAAATAAACGGAAGTTGTGCAGTAAGCGATCAGGCTCAAGCTGAAATAGATAGCGATGGTTCGCATCGACCGCGCGTTTAAAGTCTGAATCCAATAATCGCACTGATGCCAAAGGTACAGGCTGTGCTGTACTTGGCAGCGGTTTTAACGGCACTTTTACTGCCGTTGCTGGTGACGACTGACTACAGCCGCTGAGCGGTAATGCGGCGGTGGCCGTTAGCACGGCGCCCCCTTTAAGCAATTGACGACGCTGGCGCGAAAAACACAGCTGACACATGCAAAGCTCCTGCTGCAGGTTGTTGACGGGTAAGGGTTTTCATGTTCTTTTTAAACGACTAAAAAATAATAAAACGATGACAACAAGGAGAAGGCTGTGCCTAGCAAACCCGTTTTTCCACGCATGTTATTATTAGCCTCAATTTTGGCGATCCAACCAGTATCCTATGTGATGGCCAGTAGCGCCGACCAAACATTTGAAAAGCTTTATCAAACCGAATGGAAATGGCGTCAAGATCAAAACAGTGTGGATGAGGATAGCGTGATTGCCTCGGTACCGAGTGCATTACCGAATGTTAGCCTGAGTAAGCTACAAGCCAATCTAACTTATTGGCAAAATGTGCAACAAAATTTGTCAAAAATTGACCCAAGCAAGCTGTCTGATGACAACGCGATGAACTTGCTGGTGTATCAACAGCAGATTGCTTCGCTGATGTCGGACATCACCAATAAAGTGTACGAACGGCCACTGTCCGGTGACACCTCGTTTTGGGGCGATCTGACCTACATGACCGACGATGGCTTTCACACCGAGCAAGATTACCGCAACTACGTCAAATGGCTGAGCGATATGCCACGCTACTTCAGCCAAAACATCGACAATATGCGCGTTGGTATGAAACGCGGCTTTGTACTGCCAAAGATTAGCCTGCAAGGCCGTGATGCCACCGCCGCATCGGTAGTCGATGCCAAAGGTGACAGCAATATCTTCTTCCGCCCGTTCACCAAGATGCCAAGCAATCTGCCCGAAAAAGTGCAAGCCGAGCTAAAACAAGCAGGCTTAAAGGCGATTGAGCAAGCGGTGATCCCAGCACATAAACAAGTGATGGATTTTCTGCGTAATGAATATATTCCCAATGCTGCTGACTCTCTGGCTGCCTATGATCTGCCAAACGGTAAAGCCTTCTACCAATCGCAAATCAAAAAATACACCACGCTGGATTTAACCGCCGAAGAGATCCACCAAATCGGCTTGGATGAAGTAGCCAGCATCAAACAGCGTATGTTTGATGTCATGAAGCAGGTGAAGTTTGACGGCAGCTTAAAAGAGTTTCTCGATTTTCTGCGTACCGATCCGCAGTTCTACGTGAAAACTCCACAAGCCCTGCTTGACCGCGCCGCATGGATTGCCAAAGAGTTCGACGCCAAAGCCGCCCAATATTTTGGTCGCTTGCCACGTAGCCGTTTTGCGGTCATTCCCGTACCAGACGATATTGCCCCTTACTACACCGCAGGTCGCGGCGGCCCAGGCGTGTATTTGGTCAACACCTACAATCTGCCTGCACGACCACTGTATTCATTGCCAGCGTTAACCCTGCATGAATCAGCCCCAGGCCATGCGTTCCAAATGCCATTGGCAGCAGAAAATAAGGCGCTGCCGGAGTTTCGTCGCAACTATTACATCTCCGCCTTTGGTGAAGGCTGGGCACTGTACAGTGAAAAACTCGGCGAAGAGATGGGCATGTACCACACCCCGTATGAAGTGTTCGGCATGTTGAGCTATCAGATGTGGCGCGCGGCCCGTTTGGTGGTAGATACCGGTATTCACGCCAAGCATTGGACCCGCAAACAAGCGCAAGACTTTATGTTGGATAACACGGCGCTGTCGACCCACGAAGTCACCACTGAGGTGGATCGCTACATTGCGTGGCCGGGTCAGGCCTTGTCGTACTACTTGGGTGAAATGGATATCGTCAAAAATCGCCAGAAAGCGGAACAAGCGCTGGGTGAGAAGTTCGATATTCGCGCCTTCCATGACACGGTATTGCAACTGGGTTCAGTGCCTTTGTCAGTGCTGGATGCACGCATTGACAAGTTTATTGCCGATGGTGGTAAATCACCGTATCAAGACTAACAGCGTGAATTAACTCGCTGCGATAAAACACCAAAAGCCACGCATTGCGTGGCTTTTCTTTCGACTTACTTTCGTAATTAACTGCCAAAAATCATCCAGTTCAACGCGCCAGCGCTGAACCACATAAACAGCAGATAGCGCCAGTTATCGCGTAAAATTCCTAAACTGCTCGCTTGATAACGACTCACCATAGCCAAGCCGACACCCGACAGCGGGCTCACCGCCGTCGCCGTGCCCCAAACCGACAGATACAAAAAGGCGAGTTGGTTCAGGTCTTGTGCGATTGGCAGCAACAGCGGACTCGCCAGCGACACGCTTACTAGCGGATGCACCCCAATCAAGCCCACCAGAATCATCAGTAAACTGGCGCTCCAAAACACCCACGGCGAAATATGCTGAATGTTGAACTGGAACAGTTCAGGGTAGCTGGCAATTAAAGCGGCGACACCGCTGGAAAATACTCCCGCTGCCAAAAACAGCGCAAATTGGCTGGCCACACTCGGCAAACGCCGTTCGATATAGTTAACCAGCACTTGCTTGCGCGGTCGCCCTTTCAAAAACAGCAAGGCCGCAATCGGTGCCGCCACGCTGATAATAGTTAGAATATGCACATCTGGATAAAGATAGTGCAGCACCAACACCAAGATCGCCAACAGGATGGGCATCAATAAACTATCGCGTTTTAGCGGATAACCACGAAAGCCGTTGATGCGATAACGGCGCATCTCATAATAAGTGAACACCGCCATCAGCAGCGCCAATATCAGCCCCGGCACCATGGTGTGAGTCCACTGCGCGCCGTTGGCGTAGGTCATCGCCACCCCAAAAGCGATAAAGAATGGTGACCAATAGCCGCCGGAGCAGAAGCCGCGCATCAACACCACAATTTGGCCTCGGGTCAGCGGCGCTTTGCGTTGCAAGCGATCGCCCACCACAAAAATCACCGATAGATTGATTACTGCACCGAGCAAATGGCACGACAGTATCGTCGACCAAAAGCCGCGTTTGCCCATCGGCTGCGAGGTATCTTCCGCCTCAGGATTGGTCAACGCCAAAAACGACACTGCGGTAAACATGGTCAGCAGCGGTAGGTTGCGCGATATTGCACTAAACAAGCCGACATCGGTGCCTTTAACTACACCCCACAGCAACATGATCACGCCGCAACTGAACAGAATCGCCGCTTGTTTATGGGCTGATTTACCTAACGATGGCCAGCAAAAGGCCACCGCAAGCCAAGAGATAACTGCCGGAAGCAACAGTGATAGTTCAAGTGCCAGCGCAAGTAGATAACTTGCGGCAGTGGCACAGACTAGCCACCCGGCAATGCGAGTACGTTGAATAGGAGTAAGCGCGAGTAACATAGTGGGCTTCAGCAGACAGCGACAACAATACGGCAAGCAGCCGCGAATAGGTCGATTTTAACAGGGATAACCCACTGCTTATAGCGAATTTCACAATAAATTATTCTGCATCAATTAGTTAATCACAAAATATTGAAGTAGCTAGCAATGGGATTCAGCGCAAGAGACAATGACCGCAAGCATCTACTCATACGACATACCCGTTGCCAGCGCGCAGCAAAATTCAGTGTAAATTCAGACCTCAATTTTAATAATTTTCGACAATAGAGTAGCTTAAGCCCTGTCATCTACACAGCCATTAGGGAATACTGTGGCACTATAGCAACAATTATCCGCTGAATGGGCAGCGCTGACGTAAGCTGCGACAGAGTTAAACCTGCCCCTCACCCTACCTTGCCGTTTACAAACGCTTCGGCAAGGTATGATTAGAAAAGGATTTTTCATGAAAAAAGTTTTGCTTATTGGCGCCGTAGTAGTGGCTGCAGCTGTGGTGGCAGCACCCAAGCTAGGCAGCGCCCGCTTTGATCAGCAGTTAAAACTGGTGGTAGACAAAATCAATCAAACCCCCGGCTACAAAGCCACCCTGATTAGTCATCAATCGGGCTGGTTTAGCGCTGATAGCAGTATTGAACTCGGGTTAGATCTGGCGCAAATCGCGCGCTTTAATCAAAGCGACCTGTTGGCAGCGCTGCCTGCGTTGTCAGTAACCAGTCATTTGCATACCCAATTCGGCCCGCTACTGTTCAATGATAAGGCCGCCTTAGGTTGGTATAGCACTCAGCTCACCATCGCCGGCGAGCAGCTCCGCGACAAATTAACCTGGGATGCAAATCGCCCCTTGCTGAGCATTGAATATGCCGCCGCCTTTGGCGATGCGTTTTATATGCAAGACAGCATCGCGCCGTTTAGCTTCAAAGATGACTTAGAGGAGATCCAACTGAGCTTTAGCGGTTACCAAGGCCAGGGTTCATGGATTGGCCGCGACTTAAGCTATCAAGGACTGGCCGAGAAAATGGACATCAGTCTGCCAGAAGATGAAATCCATATTGGCAATATCGGCCTTGCCACAACTGCCGATGTCAATTTAGCGGAGCTAATGTCACGCCACGGTTATGACGCCAAAACCAGCGTCTCAGTGGATTACATTGATACCTTTCAACTGCAACTTGAGAAGTTTTTGCTAGCGTTTGAAAGTCAGGTCAACAAAAGCAATGACACCTCTGCCGTCAGCATGAGTTTGAGTTTAGATAAAGCCACTTATATGGCGTCTGCCTTGTCGAATCTGGCGCTTAATTTCAGCCTAGAAAATATCGATAACGCCTTTGTGAAGGACTACGTGAAATTTATCGAGCAGCTCAGTGGCAACACAGATCCTGCGCAGATGCAGCAACAATTGGCGCAATTTGTGATGCCGAAACTGCCGCAGCTACTGGGCAAATCACCTCGAGTACAACTGTCTCTCAGCGGTAATCTGCCCCAAGGCAGTTTAATCGCCAATGTTGACACTAGCGTGGTCAATACCGATAGCAGCCTGTCGCCAGCGCAATTGATCGATGAGCAATTTTGGCTACAACATTTAAAAGCGCAGTTACACGCCAAAGCGGATGAAGACGTTGCCACCTTGATAGCAGGGTTAGTATTAAAGCAGCAGTTAGCCAGTAGCTCGCAATTTGCTGAGATGCCTGCCGAGCAACAACAGCAACTGATTAATGGTCAGTCCGGCTTGATGCTGCAGCAACTCCTCCAGCAAGGCATGCTCACACAAGAAGAAGGCACCTTTAGCATCTCAGCCTCGTTGGAAGACGGCATCGCCAATCTGAACGGCCTGCCGATCCCACTCTAATCGCCTACGAAAAACTAAGCGCCCTAAAAGACAACGCCTCGTCAATCCAGCAGATGACGAGGCGTTTTTATTGTGCGTTGTCAGTCTAATCGCTTAACTGGCCGACTCCAGTTCTTGATTACGTTGTCGACCTTGGACGCGACTGATCAGCCACATGATAAAACCACCGCCAAACAGCAGCGCCGCAATATAGCCGGTATCGTTTGCCGCATAGCCATTGAGGAAGATATAACTCCCAGCGACTGGACCAATGGCGTTGGCGGAGTTAAAGGCACATTGCAACAAAGCCCCAATAACGGCGTGACCGCCCTTGGCGACCCGCATCAACATCGCTTGAATAACCGTGGTTAAACCGAGGCTGGCACCGAGTAAAAACACTACGCCGAACAGGAACCATACATTGGTGGCCGCTTGCACATAGATAATGGCCAGCGCCATACAATACAGCAGCACGATACCGGTGACTTTGGCCACCACCCGATCGCGCACATGGCCGAGTAGCCAGTTGCCCACCGTAGAACCCACCCCAAAGATCACCATGGCGATGGATATGTAATATTCCGGCACCTTAGTGACGGCCAACATGGTGTCGGCCAGATAGGTGTAGAGACAGAACACGCCCCCAAAACCAATCACCCCAATACCCACAATCGGCCAGATCAGCGGATCTTTCAGCACTGCTAAATCTTTTTTCAGCCCTTCGCCTTCGGCGGCCAACGACGGCAAAACTCGCCACAGCAGAATACAGGCGATAAATGCACCCGCCGACACTAACACCAGCGCCCAGCGCCAACTGACGTTCTGCGCTAATAAGGTGGCCAGCGGCACACCAACAATGGTGGCGATGGTCAGGCCGGAGAAAACCCGCGACATATACAGGGTGCTGCGGCCTTCTGGCGCTAAGCGTGCGCCAAACAGCAAGGCTGTTCCAAAATAAGCGCCATGCGGTAAGCCACTTAGAAAGCGGAACAACACCATCTGCTCAAACGAGGCCGCCAGTGCGCTCAAGCCATTAAAAGCAAAAATCATAAAGGCAAATAACACCAACGCTGAACGGCGATTCATTTTTGGCGTGAGCATCATCAACAGCGGCGCACCCACCACTACGCCTGCAGCATAAGCACTGATCACTTGGCCCACTTTGCCGGTGGACACGTTAAACGCTTCAGCAATCAACGGCAGCATCGGCATCACCGAGAATTCGGTTAAACCTAACAAAAACGTGCCGATGGCGAGCGAAAATAAGGTCAAGCCGATCGGACTACGACTGATCACTTGATTACCAGTTGCACTCATGGATTCTCCCGAAACAACAAAAAAGACGGCTCAACGAGTGTTGCCATAACACTCGTCACGATTTACTCGGTATTGCCACTGAACCGTTTAGCGCGATAAATGACATAGCGCTGACTAGCGTAAAAGTTGGTTATTTTACGCCAAAAATACTAATACTAAAGTATTGGTTGAGCTATTTAGTCAGGATTGTTGTTAGTTAACCTCAATTCGCCCCCGTTGCGATGTTACCCAAGCCCGTCAGTGCGCACCTCGCTCGTCATTAAAATTAAAATCAATCGCCATAACCGATAAAAACGATTACTGATGTCATATAAGCGAAGATTAAACCTTAATTTTGCTAAGGAAATTGAGTCAGTTACCGATTTCTGCGCCGCTTTTTTAGTCGATTTTTTTCAATAATTCACTTACTTCACAAGAAAAAATTTCATCTAGCCGTCACAGGTAAGCGCTTCACCCGTAAGGGGATTATGGTTTACACTAGCGATGTTTTGTTAACTTGGTCACATTTAGTAACTAACCTGTGCACCAAAACGCCCTTCGCGTCGCCGCAAGGATAACGAAGCGACTTTCACAAGGACGGTGGAATCCACTCCACTGTAAATAAAAACAACGTAATAAAACTCATGAGGCAATGTGATATGAAACGCGGTTTATACAGCGTGGTTATCGCTGTGGTCGTCGTATTGGTTGGCTTTGGCATTTACGCCTGGCACCCGTCGATCGCTCCGGTAACGCCACCAGCCAAGGATCAGTTTTCAGCAGACATAATTGCAAAAGGTAAGGTGTTGGCAGCCGCTGGCTACTGCAGCACTTGCCATACTGCGCCAGGCGGCAAACCTTTTGCCGGCAACTATGCCATGCACTCTGATTTCGGCACTATCTATTCCAGCAACATCACACCCGACCAAGCTACAGGTATCGGTAACTGGTCAGAAGAAGCGTTCATCCGCGCCATGCGCACCGGCGTAAGCCGCGACGGTAGCCATCTGTTACCGGCATTTCCCTTTGAACACTTCAACAAGATGACCGATGACGATATCAAAGCGGTGTACGCCTATATCATGTCGTCTGTTGCGCCAGTGCAACAAACCAAGCAAGAAAACGGTATTCCGTTCCCACTGAACATTCGCTTCCTGCAAGCGGGTTGGAAACTACTGTTTGCCGACACCAGTGATTTCAAAGCTGACAGCAACAAGTCTGCCGAATGGAATCGTGGTGCTTATTTGGCGGAAGGGATTGCCCACTGCGGCGCCTGCCACACGCCGCGTAATGAATTAGGCGGTGAGCTGCGTGATCAAATGTACAGCGGCGCAGCCATTGATGGCTGGATTGCCCCCTCTTTGACCGCTTCTAGCACTGCGCCACTGAAATGGCGTGAACAAGATTTCTTTGAATATCTCAGCACAGGTAACTCACCTTTCCACGGCAGCGCCGGTGGTCCAATGGCGCCTGTGGTACACGATGGTTTGTCAGCGTTATCAACCCAAGATATTCAAGCGATTGCCACTTACTTTGCTGATAAAGCGGGTAACGTGAGCGAAGACCCAGCGCAAAGCCCAGCCTTAACCAAAGCGGTGGCGGCGCAACAATTGCCGGATCTGCGCACACACCAAGGCGCCCGTTTATACGCGGCCTCTTGTCAGTCTTGCCACTACAGCCAGCAAAAACTGGTGAAAGGCCGTCCGTTATTGGCATTAGGTTCTGCGGTGCATCTTGATGATCCTGCCAACTTAATCAACGTCATTTTGGATGGTTTCCGTGCCGACCAAGGCATTAAAGGTGTGGTTATGCCCGCCTTCCGCGATGCACTGAGCGATGAAGATATCACCGCACTGGCTGCCTACCTGCGTCAAGCCGCAGGTGAACAACCTTGGCCAAACCTAGAACAGCGTGTGGGTGAGATCCGTCGTCAACCCCGTTTTGAGCATTAATCACGGGAGAAGTGAGAACATGGCTAAATTTATTTTGAACGGCAAGCCAGTGGCTGTCGATGTAGACGGTGACACTCCACTGTTGTGGGTGATCCGTGACGAACTGAACATGACCGGCACCAAATTTGGGTGCGGTATTGGTACTTGTGGGGCTTGTACTGTGCACGTGGGTGGCCGCGCTACCCGCTCATGCACCACACCACTCTCTGCCGTTGAAGGCGCAGAGATCACCACCATCGAAGGCTTGTCTGAACAAGGCACGCACCCAGTGCAAGTGGCTTGGCAAAAGCACCAAGTGCCACAATGTGGTTACTGCCAATCAGGTCAAATAATGCAAGCAGCTGCATTGCTGAAAGATATGCCGAATCCATCCGATGAAGATATCGATGCAGTAATGAGTGGCAACATCTGCCGCTGTATGACCTATGTGCGTATTCGTGAAGCAGTGCGCGAAGCGGCCAATACCATGAGCATGCAGGGAGGCAAAGATGAGCAGACTGCCTAATAAGGACAATGGCACCGGCTTAACACGCCGTGGCTTTTTGGTGGCAATGACTGCCGCTGGCGTCAGCTTTGGTTTTCCACGCGTTGCATTCGCGGCGATGGACCCAGCCACAGATGACGGCCAACCACTGCCAAACGCAGCATCTGTGTATGAACCATCACTGTGGTACTCCATCGACAGCGCCGGTAAGGTCAAAGTGAACATCATCCGCGCCGAAATGGGCCAACACGTGGGAACCTCTATCGCCCGTATTCTGGCTGATGAGTTGGAAGCCGACTGGGATGACGTGGAAATCATTCACGTCGATAGCCACAAAAAATGGGGCCTGATGGTCACCGGCGGTAGCTGGTCAGTGTCACAAAGCTGGGACATCTACCGTCAAGCCGGTGCGGCAGGCCGTACTGCGCTGATTGAAGCTGCTGCCAACCTGTGGGGTGTGCCAAAACGTTTGTGTCACGCAAGCAAAGGCCAAGTGATCTGCGGTAAGAAAACCATCAGCTATGGTGAGTTGATTGCCCAAGGCGTCAATCGTCAGTTTACTGAAGCAGAGTTGAAGTCACTGGAGCTGAAACCAAATCAAGAGTTGAAATTGATCGGTCAGCAAGTGCGTGGCTTGGACATCAACAACAAAACCACAGGTCAAACCGTATTTGGTATTGATGCCAAAATCGACGGTATGGTGTTTGCTGCGCCGATCCTGCCACCAACCCGTTATGGTTCAAAAGTGTTGTCAGTCGATGACAGCGCTGCCAAAGCAGTGAAAGGTTATCAACAAACCCTGACCTTAGCCGACCCAAGCAACACAGTGCCAGGTTGGGCAGTGGTGATTGCCAGCAGCTACTATGCCGCTAAGAAAGCCTCTGAGTTGGTGAAAGTAGAATGGCAAGCGGGTGCGGCCACTAAAGTGTCGGAAGCCGACATCATCAACCACGGTCGTGAGTTGCTTAAAGATGCCAGCAAAGGCGCAATTTTGGATACCGGCGACAGCAACACTGAGCCAGTGTTTGCCCAAGCGGCATCGACCATCGAACACGAATACATCACCGATACCGTACTGCACGCGCAGATGGAGCCGTTGAACGCACTGGTGTTCCAAAACGAAGATGGCGTGTGGGAAGTGCACTCAGGTTGCCAATGGCAATCGCTGACACTGCCAGTGTTGTCGGCAGCGCTGCAAGTGCCCGAAGACCAAGTGGTGATCAAGGCTTATATGCTCGGTGGTGGTTTTGGTCGTCGTCTGAACGGTGACTACACCATTCCTGCGGCATTGGCGTCTAAAGCCCTTGGCGGCAAACCAGTGAAGTTAGTGTTCACTCGCGAACAAGACCTAGAGTTTGATAGCCCGCGCTCAGCGTCACTGCAACAACTGAAAATGGCGTTCGATGCCAACAAACAGGTGATTGCGATGGAACACCACGCCACTGCTGGCTGGCCGACCGAAGTGATGATCCCTGTGTTTATGCCCAAAGGCACCAACGACCAGCCGTACGATCCATTTGCGATTGCAGGTGCTGACCACTGGTACAGCGTTGGCGCACAAAAAGTTCGTGCGGTATCGAACGACTTAGCAAACGACACCTTCCGCCCCGGTTGGTTACGTTCAGTGAGTCCAGGTTGGGTCGGTTTCGCGGTAGAAAGCTTTATCGATGAAGCGGCACACCACACAGGTACTGATCCGCTGGCATTCCGCCTTGAGCACTTAAAAGCTGAAGGCCGTAACGCAGGTTCAGGCCCAATCGCCTCTGGCGGTGCAGGTCGTCAAGCGGCAGTACTGAAAAAAGCTGCCGAGATGATCGGCTACGGTAAACAGCTGCCAAAAGACAGCGGTATCGGCATTGCCTCAACCTTTGGCCAAGAACGTAACATGCCAACATGGGTCGCCGTTGCTGTACAAGTGAAGGTTGAACGTGATACTGGCTTAGTGCATGTTGAAAAACTGCATGTGGCTGTTGATGCCGGCATCATTGTTGATCCTAATGGCGCAGAAGCCCAATGCCAGGGTGCGGCACTGTGGGGGCTATCAATGGCGCTGTATGAAGGCACCAAGCTGGTCAACGGTAAGTTCAGAGATCTTAACTTTGATACTTACACGCCACTGCGTATTGGCCAAACCCCAGAGGTGAAAGTCGAGTTTATCAAAAACGACTATGCGCCTGCGGGCTTAGGTGAACCTGCGGTAACCCCAGTTGCCCCTGCGATTGCTAACGCGATTTACAACGCGGTTGGCGTGCGTCTGCGTAAAATTCCAATGACGCCAGACGACGTGAAAGCAGCGTTCAAAGCCTAGTGTTTCGGCCCGAGTTTGTCGGGCCTGTTTCATCTTTTTACGGCGTGGTCACTGCATCGCGCCACTCTATTCAGGAGCTGTCTTATGTCCTATCTTTCGCAACCTCTCGATGCTCGCGTATTGCAGCAAGCGATCAACTGGGCGGAATCCGTGCCGGTTTGGCTGTGTACTGTGTTGCACACCTGGGGCTCATCGCCACGTTCGCCAGGCAGTTTATTGGTTGCTACTCAAGATGGACGCCAAGAGGGCTCATTATCTGGCGGCTGTGTTGAAGAACACTTTATCAAGCAGATTGCTGATAGCCGTTGGCAACAAGCGTCGCAAGTGGTGCGTTACGGGGATGGCGAACTCGCGCCGGAAGTGACTCTGCCCTGCGGCGGCATTTTAGAAATTTTGGTGGAATATCTGCCCGCTGGCGAGGCGACTATTGCCTATCTCAAACAGCAATTAAATGCGGTGCAAGGCTATCAAGCGATCCGCAAACAGCTCACCCTGCCCAACGCTTGCGAGCAGATTGTGGAAGATGACTTTGCCGGTACCACCGCGGCAATCACCTATCAAGCGCCCAATATTGATATTCGTATGGCGGCAGCACCCCGCTTGCTGGTCGCAGGTTACTCACCCGTTGCCCATTACTGCATGGAATTTGGTCATGCGCTCGGTTTTGAAGTGGTATTACTGGAGCCAAGAGAAAACGTGCGCGCCAATATCGAACAGCTGCCTGATGGCGTGCGTTTGCTGGAAATCTTTCCGGCCAAATATCTAGAGCAGCAAGGCTGCCACGCCAATACCGCCATTGTGTCGCTGACCCACGATCCACGCTTAGATGATCTGACCATGATGGAAGCGATCAATACCCCTGCGTTTTACATTGGCGCGATGGGCTCAAGCCGCAACAGCGCCAAACGCCGTGAACGTTTAGAACGGATTGGCGAGCTGACCGAAGCGCAGCTGTCACGGATTCATGCACCGATCGGCTTAGCGATTGGCAGTAAAACGCCTGCGGAAATTGGCTTGGCCATTATGGCGGATATCGTCCGCATCAAGAATTTGGGCCATTTAAGTGCCAAACCCGTGGTGCAAGGCACCTTAAATCAGCTGGCTCCGCTCAGTGAAGAAAATGGCGCCAGTTGCGCCATCTAATCTTTTGCTTAGATTAGCTAAAGCAGCGACTAATGGGCTGGCAGATCGGCATCTTTAATGACGCCAATGTGCCCTGACAGTCGCTGCAACTTACTGTTTTGGAGTAACGCGCGCGCGCCTTTATCGCCTTGCAACTGGCTTAGCACCGCATAGTAACCTTTACCAAATCCGACCGGATGGCCGGGCACCTCTTCAAACATCAGCCGCGCTTGGGCGTCATCACTGGTGAGTGCGGCCGCCACTTGCAGATAATCACTGCTGTGTAACCAGCCCATATCCGCTGGCGCAATCAACCAACCAGCCCACTCAGCACTATCGCGCACACCTGCGGCAATGGTTTCGCTCGAACCTTGGCTATCAATCAGTGTCACCTCGGCACCAAACTGCTCAGCTAAGGCAATCACCGCGGTTTCGCTGGGCCGGGTAACCAATCGCACCGGCAAACCCGACGCCACCGCTTGTGACAACGAAAACGCCAGCAGCGGCACTTGATCGCCATTAGCATTGGGGTACATGGCCAACAATTTATTGCCTTCGCCGCCCGCGGCAATAAAACGTTCCCCTTTGCCCGCCGCCAACAACAAAATGCCCACCTGTGATTGTGATGCCACCGCTTACCACCTTTTTTAACACTCAATTGCTGCAGGCAGCCTAACGCTAAATGGATGCCAGCTCTATTATTTTTCGTCAAAGGCAGTTATTCCCTATCAATTAATTAAAAATAATTTTGCGATCTGTGTAATAAAAACGACACTGTAAACGACAGATGTATGAACCCAGCAATTTGCTGTTCAGTAAATCACCGCGCCCACGACTGCCCACCAAGGCACGGGCCATGTCATTGACCCATGATTGAGGAAGGAACGATGAATCAAGTTAAAGCAACCACACTGGCGTTAGCCTTGAGCGGATTAGCAGCAGCGACAGTGGCAACCGAAGTAACTGCCAACCCATTTAGCATGACCCAACTGGCCAGCGGCTATCAGTTAACCCCAGATGGCCCGGATAAAGCCAAAGAAGGCAAATGCGGTGAAGGTAAGTGCGGCGCTGAGAAAAAGGCTGAGAAAGAGGGTAAATGTGGCGAAGGCAAGTGTGGTGCCGACAAAGCCGCGATGAAGATGGATAAAAAGGCCGCCAAGGAGATGAAACAGGGCGACAAAATGAAAGAAGGCAGCTGTGGTGCCGAGCACAAGATGCAGCATGAAGGCAAATGTGGCAATGAAAAAGCCATGGAGAAAAAAGCTGAGAAAAAACCAACGCCATTCTAATCGCGTTGGCTTAAGTGCTGAGGAACGGCAGTTTGGCGTTCCTCAGTGGCCATAACAGGAGGTGTTGATGAGCATGGTGCAAGGAGCCGGACTTGGCTTACGCCGTTCCATGATGGAACAAGTACTGCAAAGCAATGAACGACCAGATTTTTGGGAAATCGCCCCAGAAAACTGGCTCAAGCTCGGCGGTAAGTATGCCAAACAGCTGAACCAGATCGCCGCTGAGCAACCGCTGTTATGTCATGGCCTGTCACTGTCTATCGGCGGCCCCGAGCCGCTCGATATGACACTGCTGCAGCAGATCCGCACCTTTATGGCACAGCATGGCATTGAGCAATACTCTGAGCACCTCAGTTATTGCGATGCCGCCGGTCACCTGTACGATCTGCTGCCCATTCCGTTTACTGCAGGTGCAATTGACCATTTGGTCAGCCGTATTCATCAGGTGCAAGAGTTTTTGCAACAGCCATTGATCCTCGAAAACTCCAGCTATTACCTGATGCCCGGCGCCGAAATGAGCGAACTAGAGTTTATTATTGAGGTGCAACGCCGCTCTGGCTGCGAGCTGTTGTTAGACGTCAACAACGCCTACGTAAACGGCCATAACCACGGCTACGATGCGCGTGCGTTTATTGCAGCGCTGCCCAGCCAAGCGATTCGCTATCTGCATATTGCTGGGCATTTACAAGAAGATGATGGCTTAATTATCGATACCCATGGCGCCGAGGTGATCGACTCGGTCTGGCAGCTGCTGGCGCATACTTATCAAGTCCACGGCGTCAAACCAACGCTGCTCGAACGTGATTTTAATATTCCGCCTTACGCTGAATTACTGCAGGAATATCGATACCTAAAACAGCTGCAACAGCAAGCACAGGAGCTTGCCCATGCCAGCTAATCCGCAAGATTTTCGCGCCCAGCAATATCAACTGGCGGCACATCTGCGTGATAGTTCGCAACCGATTGATAGTCGACTCGATAAACGTCGAGTCGCGGTTTACCGCGAACTCACGCGCAATAATATTTACGGTTTTATCGACAGCACCTTTCCTTTGTGCCGCCAGATTTTGGCGGATGAGTGGCCACAACTGCAGGATGAATTTGTGCGCTGTCACCGCTGCACCAGCCCGCTGTTTTTGGATATTCCTGCGGCTTTTGTTGAATTTATGCAGCAGCATTATCCTGATGGCATTAGCAACAAGCCCTTCATCAATGAGTTGCTGCACTATGAATGGCTGGAGCTGGACATTGCCACCAAACCGGCAGCAAGCCTCGCGCCCTTGCCATTGACTGGCACCGCCGACATTGCCCATGCCACGCTGCAGTGCTTTGATGCGGCAATTGCCATCAGCTACCGCTATCCGGTGCAGCAAATCAGCGTTACTCAGCAACCGCAGCAATTGCCAGAGCAGCCAAGCCATCTGTTGCTGTATCGTGACGAAGACGATGAGGTCACCTTTATGGCAATCTCGGCACCCTTAGTGATCGCACTCAATCTGCTCAGCCAAAGCCGTGGGCTCACGCTGGAGCAGTGGCTCAACCAACTGGCCGAACTGTGCCCACAAATTCCCATTGAACTATTAACCCAAGGCTTAGTGGCGATTCTGCCCTCGCTGAGTGAGCGCGGCATTATCGGCCTCGCAGCTGGCGCTGCCCTAATCTAAGGAGCTCCCCAATGAACCTATTCAATTTCGCTGGTAAGTACTACCAGCGTGGGCTGACTGTTGCCCAAAAACTGGATTTTATCGCGCCGCTACTGCTGCGATTTTACCTTGCGCCGATCTTTATTTTGGCTGGTTGGCACAAGCTCAGCGACCTTGACAGCACCGCTTACTATTTTGGCGAATATCTGGCACTGCCCTTCCCCGAGCTACTGGCACTGCTCGCAGGTACGGCAGAGTTTTTCGGTGGCGTAGGATTGCTGCTAGGGCTGGGGGTGAGATTGTTTGCCCTTCCCCTGATGGTGACCATGCTGGTTGCGGCGTTCACCGCCCATTGGTGCAACGGCTGGCATGCTTTGCCGGAAACCCAGCTCACCATGCCGTGGGAATGGCGCACCGATTTGATAGCGGGAGCCAGCGAACGCAAGCAAGCAGCAATCGCATTGCTGCAACAGCACGGTCACTATGAATGGCTCACCGAAACCGGCAATTTCACCATTTTAAAAAACGGTATTGAGTTTGCCGCCAGCTATTTTGTGATGTTGCTGGCGCTGTTTTACCTCGGCGCTGGCCGCTATTGCAGTATTGATTACTGGCTCAAAAAACCTCTGCTGTAGCGCTTAGTCAGCTAGGCATGGAGATAGCCATTAGTAGAGTATTTATTCAGCAATGGCAGGAGTAACCTTATCACTGACGCCCTGTCGCAACAGTGAATGTTGCGAGTCAACAATAAGGAGATTCCTATGGCTAAGGTATTGATTATCGCTGGTGATTTTGTCGAGGACTATGAACTGATGGTGCCATTTCAAGCACTGCAAATGGTAGGGCATGAGGTCAGCGTAGTATGTCCAGACAAGTGCCAAGGCGACACCATCAAAACCGCGATTCATGACTTTGAAGGCGACCAAACCTACACCGAAAAGCCGGGGCATCTGTTCAGCCTCAACGCGGATTTCAGCCAAGTGTTAAGCAAAAACTTCGATGCGCTGTTAATCCCCGGTGGCCGCGCGCCTGAATATCTGCGGTTAAATAGCAAGGTGGTGAGCTTAGTCAAAGAGTTTGCCGAGCAGCAAAAGCCGATCGCAGCCATCTGCCACGGTGCCCAGCTGTTAGCTGCAGCCAACGTAATTCGCGGTCGCAGCATTTCCGCTTATCCTGCCTGCGCCCCAGAAGTCGCATTGGCTGGTGCCGATTATGCCGATATTAACGTTACCGATGCGATTACCGACGGCCAATTTGTCACCGCGCCCGCATGGCCTGCACATCCTGCATGGCTGGCACAGTTCAATCAGTTGTTAGCGTAACATTAGTGTGTGTTGAGTTTGGCCACGGCTTTGCTGTGGCCTTTTTGTTTCTAAGCAAATCATCCACTTATTTTGTGGCGTGGATGTTAGAGTAACCGCTGAAGTTACCGCTGCGATATCAAACCATTAGCGAAAGGAAGGCTAAGATGAACAAAGCGATATGTCTGTTATTTGCCTTATCACCGCTATCAGCACACGCCACGACGTGGAGTCCCACCGAAGTAACCGATCCCATTGTGGCCGGCGCCAAGTGTCAGGTACATGAACCGATCAGCTATGGCGGCTATATCTATAATTGGCCCTCAAAGTATGATCAGGTGTTTTGGCCGCTCACCGATGAAAATGGCATCTGGTTTTGTGAAAAATCGGGCTTTACCGCCTTTATCGGCGACTTTGATAAGTTAACCGCGGCAGAGCGGGACAGAATCGGGGCATTTCTTAACGATAATCCGCCAAAAGACAGCGCCATAGAGACGCGGCTGGCACTGCTCGAACACATTTATGCGCTGCGAGACACCTCAGCGTCGTTCAAAAATCGGCTGTTACGAGTGATTGCCCGCTGGCACCAGAACTTAGGCAATCTGGAACAAGCCAACCAATATCGGCAGCAGGCGTTAGCGCAAATCAAAACCGCATTGGCGGGACAACTGGACGCTTATCAACGACTGGAATACCTCTACCTTGCCGCCAATTACAGCAAGCAGTTTGGTGATGACGCCGCGGCAGATGCATATCTGAAGCAATTGCATGACGCCATCGCCAACGCGGACGATGAGCAGAGTAAAAACTTTGCGGCATATTTGAATGAACTTGCGCCTGAAAGCAAGTTAATTACCGCAGGCGGCGTATTAGACCCGTTAGCACCGAAATAGCGCTGACGACAGCAGCAGGTGAGCCGTTTACCGTGCTTACCTGCATGCGTTTGAAAACTGAAGCATTAACGATCGAAATGCTGTTCAACCTTAGGCGGACGCTCGACCACTTGCAGTTGATCCATCAAATTGGCGGTAAACAGGGCGATAACGCTGAGAATCGCCACCACAATGCAGCCTGGGCGCCAGTCCGGCAACCACCACGCGACGAGGGATGCAGCCAACGCCAGATAAAATCCCAGCAGTTTGATCCGCAGTAACCAAGCACTACGCCCTAGCCACGCGCCACAGGCTGGGCAACGGATCTGCGAAGTAAAGCCTTTGCCTCGCTGTTCAACAATTTTATCGATATGAATTCTCTTGTTGCAATGGCTACAGATCATGACGCTCAACTATCACACGCTAAAAGGGCGAGCATTCTAACAAACTGCTCGCCCCAAGGTATAGCGTTGGCTTAACAACGCCAGCGCGCCGCATCACACGCTGGAATATTGCCGACTGAACTTAATCGTTGTGTACCGGTTTACGCTTCGGAAACAGCTGCCGCACCAACACAAAAAACAGCGGCACTAAGAACACCGCCAACACGGTTGCGGTTAAGGTACCGCCGACAATCCCTGAACCAATCGATGTACGGCTATTTGCACCCGCGCCCGTAGACAGCGCTAATGGTAAGGTACCGAAGATAAACGCCAGCGAGGTCATCAGAATCGGCCGCAAACGTAAACGAGCACCTTCTAAAGCCGCATCCAACGCCGATTTACCGCGTTGATAAGCTTCTTCAGCAAATTCGACAATCAAAATCGCGTTCTTAGATGACAAACCAATGGTGGTCAGCAGTGCCACTTGGAAGTAAATATCGTTTTCCAAACCACGGACTGAGGCCGCCACCGCCGCGCCAATCACCCCCAGCGGGATCACCAGAATCACAGAAAACGGTACCGCCCAGCTTTCGTACAAGGCCGCCAAACAGAGGAATACCACCAGAATAGAGATGCTATATAACAATAAGGTTTGCCCTTGGGCTAACTGCTCTTGAAACGACAAACCACTCCACGCATAACTGGTTTTGCCGGCGGGGAGATTGTCAACGTGTCCAGCAATTTGCGCCATCGCCTCACCAGAACTGACGCCGTTTGGCGCCCCTTGCAACTGATAAGATGCCTGACCATTAAAACGGCTGAGCGACTGTGGCCCCGAGCTCCAACGAATATCGCTGAAGGCCGAAAATGGCGTCATGCTGGTGCTGCCATTGTCGTCACGGCCACGCACATACCACTGGCCTAAATCGCTCGGCGCTGCGCGATAAGGTGCATCACCTTGCACATAGACCCGTTTAACCCGACCATTATCAATAAAATCATTCACATAGGTGCCAGCCCAAGCTGTGCTCAGGGTGCTAGTGACATTCGACATGGTTAACCCAAGCGCCATGGCCTTCGCATCATCAATATCCACTTTCAGCTGTGGTGAGTCACTCAACTCGCCCTCACGCACGCCACTCAATAGTGAGTCTTGTCGTGCCGCTTGCAGCAACTCCTCTTTATAGCTTGCCAGCTCATCACGGGTGGTACCGGAATTGGCCAACAACTCGATAGTAAAGCCGCTGCTACGGCCTAACCCGCGAATCGGTGACGGCGACATGGCAAATACCCGCGCATCACGAATCGATGCCAGATGTTGACTGGCGCGACGGGTAATAGCTTCGGCGCTGTTTTCATGCCCCGGACGTAACGCCCAGTTTTTCAGCGACAAAAACGCCATTCCCGAGTTTTGGCCGTTACCCGCAAAACTAAAGCCAGAGATGGTAAAGATAGCATTAAGGTTGTCTTTCTCGTGGGTCAGAAAATATTGTTCAATCTGCTCTGCAACTGCACGGGTACGCTTAATGGAGGCTCCAGTTGGCAGGTTAAACTGCACCATGGCATTGCCCTGATCTTCGTTCGGCAAAAAGCCGGTAGGCAGGCGGTACATCAACACCCCCAATACCGCGACGATGGCAAAATAAAACACCATCCAACGTACCGGCGCATTTAATACCTTGGCCACCCGACCTTCATAACGGCGGGTCATGCTGTCAAAGTTACGGTTAAACCAACCAAACACACCTTTCACGCTGTGATTGGCATCGCTCGGTTTGAGCAAGCTGGCGCACAGTGTTGGGGTTAAGGTCAGCGCCACTACTACCGACAGCAGCATGGAAGAAACAATCGTGATCGAGAACTGGCGATAGATAACCCCGGTTGAGCCGCCAAAGAAGGCCATCGGCAAAAATACCGCCGACAACACTACCGCAATCCCTACCAAGGCAGAGCTGATCTCTTGCATCGATTTAATCGTGGCGGCTCGGGGCGATAATTTTTCTTCGCGCATCAAACGTTCAACGTTTTCCACCACCACAATGGCATCATCCACCAGCAAACCGATAGAAAGCACCATACCGAACATGGTCAAGGTATTGATAGAATAGCCAAATACCTGCAACACACCGAAGGTGCCCAGCAATACCACCGGCACGGCAATCGCGGGGATCAAGGTCGCGCGCCAGTTCTGCAGGAAGACGTACATCACCAACACCACCAGCAAAATCGCCTCAAACAGCGTTTTCACCACTTCTTCAATCGAGATGCGAATAAAGTCGGTACTGTCGCGCGGAAACGCAACTTTATAGCCATCTGGGAAGGAGCTCTTCATCCGCTCAATCGTGTCTTTCACTTGTCGCGCGGTCGTTAACGCGTTCGCGCCGGGCGCCAGCATCACCGCCATGCCAGAGCCTGGATGACCATTCAGCCGCGGTAATGAACGGTAGTTTTCGCTGCCAATTTCCACCCGCGCCACATCTTCCAGCTTAACGTCTGCGCCATCGCTATTATGTTTCACAATGATTTGGCGGAACTGCTCTGGGGTTTGCAGCATCGACTTAGCGGTGACCGTCGCATTCAGTTCTTGCTCATCAAGGGTCGGCATGCCACCAATATTACCTGCGGCTACCTGAGTGTTTTGCGCGCGAAGCGCACTGGTGATATCCGATGGAATGAGGTCATAAGCCGCCAACTTATTTGGGTCGAGCCAAATCCGCATCGCATGCTGACCACCAAATACCCGAATGTTCCCCACCCCTTCTATGCGGGCGATAGTGTCTTGCATGTTGGACACCAAAAAGTCCGACACATCGTTCGATGAGGCAGTATCGGTCTCATCATAAAGCGAAAACACTAGCAAAAAGTCACTTTGGGATTTAGTCACCGTCACCCCTTGCGACTGCACCACAGTCGGCAACCGTGAGGTGACTTGCTGTACCTTGTTTTGCACCTGCACTTGCGCCGTATCGGCATCAGTGCCTTGCTCAAAGGTTACGGTGATTGACGCGCTACCAGCCGATGAACTGGTGGAGGAAAAATACAGCAGGCCATCAATCCCGGTCAGTTGCTGCTCCAAAATTTGGGTGACACTGTTTTCCACCGTCTGCGCATCGGCACCGGTGTAAGTGGCAGAGATACTGATCGTCGGCGGTGCAACATCAGGGTATTGCGCAATTGGCAGCTTGACGATGGAGAACACCCCCGCCAGCATGATCACAATCGCGATTACCCACGCAAATACCGGACGGTCGATAAAAAACTTTGCCAACATGATTATTGGCCTCCCATCGCCGTTACTGTCTCACTGCCTGCCAGATGCGCCGTGACGACTTGGCCTGGGCGTACTTTCAAACTGCCTTCAATCACCACTTTGTCGCCCGCCTGCAAACCTGAGGTCACAATCCAATCCGACGCTACTGCGTTACCCAGTTTTACTGGCTGACGAACCACTTTATTGTCGCTATCCACTAACAAGGCAAATGCATGACCGTTGGCATCATGGGCAATCCCCTGCTGCGGCACTTTGATCCCATTAGGAATAATGGCTTGGGCAAAGCGGGCACGCACAAACATGCCCGGCAACAACAACTGCTGTGGATTGGCAAACTGTGCCCGTAAGGTGACAGAACCCGTGGCGCGATTTACCGCGACCTCACGCGCTAACAACTGCCCTTTAACGGCATATTCACTACCATCTTCCAGCGTTAAGCTCACCTGCATATCGCTTTGCTGCAGTTGGCCACTAGCGATCGCTTTCTTCATGGTCAGCAGATCTTTGCTGGATTCTGTTAGATCCACATAAATTGGATCTAGGCTATGAATGATGGTCAGTGCTGTGGTTTGGTTGCTGGTGACGAGTGCGCCCTCGGTGACGCTGGAAATACCGATGTAACCGCTAATTGGCGCCACCACTTGAGTACGTTTTAAGTTGATCGC
Source organism: Shewanella avicenniae (assembly GCF_017354945.1). Lineage (NCBI taxonomy): Bacteria > Pseudomonadati > Pseudomonadota > Gammaproteobacteria > Alteromonadales > Shewanellaceae > Shewanella > Shewanella avicenniae. The sequence goes on from NZ_CP071503.1 coordinate 3,775,723, forward strand.
CGCACTGTTCACAGCCGCTTGTGACGCTTCCACACTAGCTTGGGCTTGCAGATAAGCCGCATGTGCATCTTCTGCATCTTGGCGGCTCACATCATTGGCTTTCACCAATTTGCGATAACGTTGATCGCGCAGCTCGGCGGTGGTTAATGCCGCTTGTGCGGTCACCAAATTGGCTTTGGCTTGATCCAATGCGGCTTGGTAGCTTTCTGGATCAATGAGATAAAGCAGATCGCCCTTGTTCACCCAAGTGCCTTCTGTAAATTGTCGTTGCTGAATAATGCCACTGACTTGCGGCCGCACTTCCGCGGTTTGCGCTGCGTTTACCCTGCCTTGCAACGAGGCAATCATTGGCAAAGTCTCAGGATTCACGGTCACCACAGTGACATTAACTGCGGGAGCTTGAGCGGCTGTTTGCGGAGACTTAGTTTGGTCACATGCAGTGAGCAACAGCAGTGAAAGCAGCGACAGCGGAAATATTTTTGACATGTGGGGGAGCCTCAAGGGGGGCGAAAGTGTTAAAAATAAACAATTGTTAACTTATATAATTTGTTCCACTTTACCAAGCAACCTAAGGCAAACAAATGCAAAGATTGCAGAACAATTATTTCAAGATGTTTATTTGACACACATTTGTAACAACTCAAAAAAATGCCATCAGTCGCGGGCGTGCTAACTGATGGCATCAATAGGCTTTAACACCTTATTAATTAAACTTAAAAACCTTGAATATCGCCGTTTTCGTCAATATCCAACTTTAAATAACCGGGTTTAACGCCCAGCCCAGGCATGGTCATAATGTTGCCGGCAAAGGCGGTTACAAACCCTGCTCCAGCATTCAATTTCAGCCCGACTATCGGCAGCACAAAGTCGGTTGGCGCCCCTTTTAAACGCGGGTCATGACTTACCGACATTTGGGTTTTCGCCATACAGATCGGCAGATGATCAGCACCTAACGCCACAATTTGCGCCAACTGCTGCTCAGCTTGCGCCGACAGTTCGATAGCGCTGGCGCCATAACCGCGGGTTGCCAGTTGCTGTAAGCTGTTGAGCAAGCCCAGCTCCGTACTATACAAATGAGTAAAATTTGCAGGTTGTTGCAGGCAAGCCACCACGGCGGCGGCCAAGTCGGTCGCACCATCTGCACCGTGAGCAAAGGCAAGGCTTAACTCCACCGCATCAGCCCCCGCCGCCAAGGCCTGCTCAGTTAACCATTGCAGCTCTGACTCGGTATCATCTGGGAAGCGGTTGATGGCAACCACTACAGGCAGACCATATTTTTTAACGTTGGCGATATGCCAATTAAGGTTGCTCATGCCCTGCGCAAGTGCATCAATATTCGGATAGTGGATCTCGCTGGCAGCAACACCTGCATGGCTCTTCAACGCTTTGAGCGTGGCAACCAAAACAACGCAATCGGGATGAATGCCGGAAGCGCGAGCTTTGATATTGCAGAACTTTTCAAAGCCCATATCAGAGCCAAAGCCGCCTTCAGTAACGACGATGTCGTTCAGCCCCAGTGCAATTTCATCCGCAATCACCGATGAGTTACCGTGGGCGATATTGGCAAACGGGCCGGTATGGATCAAACAGGGTGCGCCATTGATGGTTTGCATTAAGGTGGGCTCAATGGCTTCACGCAAAATCGCCGCCATCGCGCCAGCAACCCCTAGTTGTTCAGCGGTGATTGGCACACCATTGACATCAAACGCCAACAGCAACTGACCTAAGCGGCGGCGCATGTCGGCCAAATCTTGACTGAGTGCAAGTACCGCCATCAATTCAGATGCAGCGGTGATATCAAACGAACTCTGACGCTCTGGGCCATTATTGCCCAAGCCGATGCGAATGCTACGCAGCGCCCGATCATTATGATCCATCACCCGATTCCACACGATATGTTGCGGGTCAATGTGAAGCGCAGCCAAACCGCTTTGACGGGTGAACTCTTCAGCGCCTAAACGCTGTTCGTGGTGTACGCGCGCATCAATGGCTGCCGCAGCCAAGTTGTGCGCCGCGCTCACCGCATGTATATCGCCAGTAAGGTGCAAATTGAGCTCTTCCATCGGCACAATTTGAGCATTGCCGCCGCCCGCTGCACCACCTTTGATCCCAAACACCGGCCCCATGCTCGGTTGCCGCAAACAAGCGCACACCCGCTTGCCTAATTGGTGCAACGCTTGGGTGAGGCCAATGCTGGTGACGGTTTTGCCCTCACCAAAAGGGGTGGGGGTAATTGCAGTCACCAGCACCATTTTACCGCGTGGCTGCTTAGCCACTCGGGCAAGTGCGGTTAAGTCGACTTTGGCGCGAGTCGTGCCATAGCAACGAAATTCATTGGGGTGAAGTCCCATTTGTGCCGCAATGTCGGCGATGGGAGTTATCTGAGTCTGACGCGAGATTTGAATATCTGACAACATGTAGGGTTCTGCTCTTACGGCGGATACGTCTTAAAAGCAGGCATGATAGGGGAAAAGCCTCGATTACTTAAGCGGCAAGTTTCCCCTTGAGGTAAAAGCACAACGCCGCTCAAAAAACTGAGCGAAGCGTTTTACTTTTGCCAATTAATCAAGGTACTCGATCGTACCAAACAGATGTGGCCGACGGCCTTTTTCGTCGCGCAGTTCAAACATAGTGCCGTTGCTGCTGGCTTGGGCAGCAAAACTGACGGTAGCAGGCATAAACAGTGGCAATTTAAAGGCGACATCCACCGCGAATGGATAGTGATGGATGTTCGGCAGTAGCTCAGCCACACAGCGGGCTTTCGACCACATGCCGTGCACCAAAATACGATCAAACCCAAAACGCTTCGATAAAATCGGGTGCAGATGAATTAAGTTATAGTCGCCTGACACTTTGGCGTACTTGCGGCCTAAATCATCTTCCAGATGCCAGAACACCGCGTCATCCCACGCCATATCGCTGGCTTTGGGTGGTCGGGCGCGCCCAGGCTTACCGGTGCGATACAAATAGGTCGACACCGAACGCCAGACGACTTCGTTGCCCACAAACACTTCAGCGAACACATCGAACTCTAAACCAGCATGAGTTTCGCGACTGTCTTTCAGCGAACACTCAAGGCTGACGGATTCGTCAACGGTTACTGGCCGCAAACACTCGATACGGTTAGCTAAATGGATCAGGCCGATTAAGGGAAATGTCACTGATTCATGGGTAAACAGCGTCGCATGCAAGCGAAACACTAACACGTGCAAATAGGTTGGCGGTAACACCTTGCCATCAAACTGAAAGCCGCATACGTCAGCATATTCGGCGATATTACCGCTATGAAGCGCCACATCAGCAGTGGTCACTTTTAACGAAGGCAGCGGCTGTTGGTCCCATCCCGGCTTGCGACCAAAGAAAATTTTGCGGTACAGCGAAAACAACGAGGGCATTGCCCGCAATTCCATACAGGATTCCATTTACCTTTCACCACTGAAAATAACAATCAAACTGCAGAATCAATAGCTTGCACCAGCTTACTGTGCGCTATTATCTCAATGAAATAATTAAGATTAGTGTGTTTGAGACTGAATTATGAGAAAATTCAGCAATGCTCCACACTAAGCCATTCCATCGTGCAGGACAAGAATTTCGATACACTGGTCGGCAAATTTGCCAACAACATATATGGTACACCCAAAGGTGAGATTCGCGCAGCGGTAATGTGGCGCGACTTGCAGGAAATGCTCGCAACCACCGGAAATCGCCGACTACGCATCCTTGATGCGGGCGGCGGTTTTGGCTATTTCAGCATGAAGTTAGCCCGCTTAGGTCACGAAGTGGTACTGTGCGATATCTCGCGCAATATGCTGCAAGAAGCGCAACGCTTGCTCGATGAAGAGCCAGAGCCGCTGAATGTTTCACTGATACATAGCCCGATTCAGGATCTGTCAGCGAACACTTTGGGGCAGTTTGACATGATCCTCTGCCATGCGGTGGTAGAATGGCTGGCTGATGCCAAAACTACGATGACCAATCTGTTGACACTACTTGCACCCAATGGTCTGTTTTCATTAATGTTTTACAACGTCGAGGCGATGCGATTTCACGCTTTGATCTCAGGTAATTTTGACTACGTCAATAACGGTTTGAAAGCGCGAAAAAAATCACGTTTAAGCCCAAATCATCCGTTGGCCATCGCTGAAGTGGAGTCTTGGTTCGCTGAATGGCAACTCGAAACGCTGGGGATCTCCGGCGTGCGGGTGATTCATGACTATATGAACCGTCGCTTACCGGTGGATTTCAGCGTCAAACAGTTGGTCGAGATGGAGCTGAGCTATTCGCGCCAACAACCTTATCTGTCGTTAGCGCGTTATGTACACCTCATGGGGCGTAAACCGAATAACTAACACTTGCGCAGCCACTTAGGGGCATTGCTGGGCGTTGCAATCCAAGGTGGTTGCGCCCGCTTGCTGCAGCAAAGCCAATACGCTGCGTTCGCCCACCAAATGCGCTGCACCAATTGCCACGAACAACGGCTGCTCTGCCGAATCAAGATATCTGGCAATGCCATCGGCCATGACGCGATTGCGCTGCCATAACACTTTGTCGATTACGTCAATGCCACCCGGCTGTTGCAAATCTTCTTCGCTGATCTGTTGCAAGGTTGCTGCATCGCCACTCTTCCATGCATTGACGAGCCGGTCGAGCTCGCTGTTCGGTGAAGACAAGGCATCGCGTACCATTGCCCATTGTGCATCAAGTTCGAGTGAGGCCAACATGGCGAACTGCTGTTCATAGCTTTCGAGCGCTAACAACGGCCGTTGCCCAAGTTGCTGCATCAGTTGGGTTTCGGTGCCGTAATTGGCGCTATAGCCCTGTTGTGTTAAGCGTAACAGGGTAAATTGCATCGCCTGCAGCCACGGCGATAACCCTTTAAACTGCTCGCAATAGGTTTTGTCGGCGCAGTAGCGATTCAGCACAGTTCGGGTTTCGGCATCTGGGGTTTGCGGCGTCATACCGTACTGACGCATCAGCCCAATACCGCTTGGGTCACGCACATCTACTTCTAATACTAATGCGCCGGCGCGCGCATAAGCCTCGCGGATCTGAGTCGGCAGCGGATAAAACTCAGCTTTGCCGACATGAAAACTGCCCAGCACCCAGGCAGTTTTACCTTGGTAACTGACATGATAAAACAGCGGCGTAATCGCGCCATTGGCGCAGACTGTGCCACTGAAAATGAGCATGCAGCTACAAATGAGTCGCTGCCATCGTCTTGTTGCTGCCATAGCGCTTCCTTATAATGCCCCCATTTACCGAAGAGGGAGGCCGTTATGCCATACGGCAATGTGATTCCACAACTTATGACCAATCTGCAAACGGCCTATCGCCAAGCGGTTGATGCTGATGCCAAATTGGATCAATTGCAGCAGGCTGGTCATGCTAAATTTTCTAAAATTTTTACGGTTGAACAGGGATTTAACACCCAAAGCACCCGTTTTTTGCCTTATGTTAAAGAGTTGGCCGAAGCGGTGGCAAAGCTCGAACAAGCAGAAGACCAAGCGCTGCTCGAGTCCATTGTTAAACGTCTCGGGCTGATCCTCATGACCTTAGCGCAGTTTAAAGAGCAAAGCCGCTAGTCAAACCTAGCTCACAGTTTCAACATCTTGTTTGCAGATGTCATCTGGTTGTCACCGAGGCTTTTTATGCTGCCTGAATTTCAGCAGCCATCGGTGACCGCCAACATGCATAGCTTTGCCGAAGCCCAAGTACTTGGCAGAATCTTGAGTACTGAAGCAATCAACGTGCACTTTCAGCCCATTGTTAACATTGCCGCTGGCCGCATTCATGGTTACGAAGCCCTAAGTCGTGGCCCAACTGACAGTATTTTGCACAAGCCCTATCACCTCTTTGGTGCAGCCGAACGGCAAGGGCGTTTGTCAGAGTTAGAAACCCTCTGTCGCAGTGCCTCGATTCAGCAATTCAAACAGCGGCAACTACCGGGCAAATTATTTATCAACATCAGCCCCAAAGCCCTGCTCGATCCCGACTATCCCAAAGGCCAAACCCTACGGCTGGCACAACAACTGGGCTATGCACCTGAGCAAATCGTGATTGAACTGTCAGAACAATACCCTGCAGAAGATATCGACCTACTCAAATCTTGCTTAGACCACTATCGCAGCCAAGGCTTTCAGGTGGCGCTTGATGACTTAGGCGCGGGTTATTCTGGATTACGGCTTTGGTCAGAACTTGCCCCTGATTATGTCAAAATCGACCGCCATTTTATTGATCGCATCGATCAGTTTCCGGTAAAGCAGGAGTTTGTTCGCTCGATTGTTGAACTCTGTCAAAGTCTCACCTGCAAAGTGATCGCCGAAGGGATTGAAACCGAAGCGGAGTTAATGATTTTACAGCGACTGGGGATCAGCTTGTGCCAAGGCTTTTTACTGGGCAAACCGAGCGCTCATCCGTTAACGAGCCTGCAATATCAAGTAAAGCATGCGCCCAAACTGCAGCAACCCCGTTTTAGTGAGTCAGCGGAATGTTTATGTGAGCTTAGCGACACCCTGCCACCAAACACGCGCTTGAAACAATTGAGCCAACATTTTATGCAGCGCCCTGCGTTACAAGCCGTGGCGGTGATCGACAACGATAACGCGCTTGGGTTGGTGTATCGTCAAAGTTTGCTAGAGCTGTTTTCTACACCCTATGGCCGTGCCTTGCATGAAAACCATCCACTCACCGAGATTATGGATGCAAACGTGTTGATGGTAGAAGCCTGCACGCCGTTATCACAAGTCAGCCACCAGTTAACCGCTGACGATAACCGCTTAATTGCGCAACAATTTATTATTTTGCGCCAAGGTAAGTTCTTAGGTATTGGCCATACCCGCGACTTGCTGCAGCGCATTACCGAGCAACGGATTCAAACCGCACGTCATGCCAACCCGTTAACTGAACTGCCCGGCAACGTGCCCATTCAGCAAGAGTTACAACGCTTAGCGCACAGCAATACACCGTTTTACTTGGCCTACTTTGATCTGAATAACTTTAAGCCTTATAACGATGTTTATGGTTTTGCCAAGGGCGATGATGTGATCCGCGAAACCGCCAATTTATTGCGCCAATCAGCAAGCCAGCCGTTTATCGGCCATGTGGGCGGCGATGATTTTGTGATGATTGCGACCGAGGCGGAGATGGTCAACCAGTGTCAGCAGGTCCTTAGCCAGTTTGAACAAGTCAAACCGCGCTTTTTTAGTGCAGAACACTGGCAACAACAGCATTTCAGCGCCAAAGATCGCCAAGGGCAGCAATGTGTTTATGGCTTAGTGAGTTTAAGCGTCGGCATATTGCCACCGGAACTCACCTTAGGTGCAACCGAAGCTCAGCTGTCGAGTTTGAGTGCGTTTGCGAAAAAGCAGGCAAAACTGTCACCGGACGGTTTTTGCCTGCTGCAACACACGCTAGAGAGTCGTCATATCGCTTAACTTAATGGAACGCAAGGTCGCGGCTTAAGCTTTGGGCACCACAGTTTTGCGTAACCATGCTTCTAGCATGGCTTTTTCATAGCGTAGCGAATCACTATCATTCATTGAGGTGTGGTCCATAAAGCCCATATCGCGCAGGTTTTCACTGCCGACCATGATCACTTGCTCACCCTCTAACACGCGGTAGCTAAAACTGATCCGTGGTGGATAGATTTGTTTCACGACGCGGATTTCATTGACTGTCGCAGCACCAAAGGTGGGCAAGACATCGCCGGCAAGATCTAAATCGGTCACGACCAGCTCCAGTTTCTCACCACTCTTTAATAACTTACTGGCATTTTTATCCAGTGATTTGGTGAGCGCCTCAAACACTCGCTGGCGATATACAGCACGGTTTTCGGTCGCGGAACGGACATCGCGATATTTTTCTGGTGCCTGCCATTCAATTTTAACAACACCGGCTTCGGTAATGTTGTTTGCTGCGGCCTCATCTGCCGTTGCAGTGGTTGTCAATCCTGCGAAAAACAGCCCGGCGATTAATAATCCGACTTTCATGTGTGCCTCCTCAATTCACTCGGACGTCCCATTTGGTCATCCCGTTACTGGCTAATTGTTCAGCTTAAACTAACGCTAAGTTATATCCACTAAGTTGGATGTTAGCCAGCGGCTTCAGTTCCCGCAATCGCCGAAACATTGCTATTCTCGCAAGATTGACCGGACCTTTCGGACAGCAGTTATTTGACGCTAACGCCGTAATTGACGGCATTAGCGCTGAAAACAATCGCACGGTTAGCAACAATTCCGCTTTTTTATTAATCAACTCTCAGTTATGCGATTTTGTCCTGACAATTTACTCTAGATCTCGCAATGTGCCTCTTTTAACCACACGCATCTTGTGGCAAGTTAACAGCGCTATAACAATAATGATTTGTCATACCAAGAGAACATAAATATGAATAAAGCTGAACTTATCGCCAGCATTGCTGATAAGGCAGACCTGACTAAAGCCCAAGCAACCTCTGCGCTGAAGTCAATTGAATCTGCTGTTACCGAAGCACTAAAGGAAGGCAAAAAAGTCTCGATCGTAGGTTTTGGTTCATTTGAAACCTCTACTCGCGCCGCTCGCGTAGGTAGAAATCCATCTACTGGTGCAGAAATCGAAATTCCTGCGGCTGTCATTCCAAAATTCAAAGCTGGTAAAGCATTGAAAGATAGCGTGAATTAATCAGCGTATGATCTTTGTCACAAAACGCCTCTTTATGGGGCGTTTTTCATTTTCCACCAGCGCATGTATTGCACCATCTTTGAACCTATCGCACAAATATAGTGCAATCGGGTATCAAAATATTAGATTACAAATTCTTAACCTTTTGTAAAATATAACTTTTCACTTTTGGCACATTCTTCGCTCTATAAACATGCAATCAATCAACACAAGACTAAGCTGCAACGTCTGAACCTACAGATGAGTGGCAATACAATAGGGAACTAGGGGGAATTGAGAATGAAACAGAAACTGCTATCGTTGAGCGTACTTGCAGGTTTAATGTTGGTCGCGCCTATGAGCCAAGCAGAAGTTACCGGTAACATCGGTGCTACTTCTAACTATTTGTGGCGTGGCGTGAGCCAAACTGGTGATGCTGCTGCCGTACAAGGTGGTATCGATTACGCGCACGAATCAGGCTTCTATATCGGCACTTGGGGTTCAACTGTAGATTTCGGTGATGACACCAGCTACGAAATGGACTTCTACGGTGGCTATGCAAACTCTATCGGTGACATCGGTTATGACGTTGGTTACCTGTACTACGGTTATCCAGACGCTGAAGGTGATATCGATTTCGGCGAACTGTATCTGACCCTGTCTTACGAGTGGTTAGAAGTTGGTGTGGCTAAATTCGTAAACGCTGGTGACGATGTGGCAGCTGACGGTTTAGATGAAAAAGACTACACCTATCTGCACGCTGCTGCGACTTTCCCTGTCACTGACACCGTAAGCCTTGGCTTGTACTATGCGTATTCAACCGGTGATGTGATTGAAAGCTGGTATGGCGAAGACAACTACTCTGAATACGCAGTTTCTGTCACCAAAACCACCGCTATTGGTGACGTAACATTCCAACTGGCAAACACTGATCTGCCAGGTGATGACGTGAAATTTGTAATGAGCTATAGCTACGGTTTCGACTTCTAAGCTAAGCCTAGAAAACCTATAAAATAATAACGATATCAATAATAATATTGGGTTTAACGGCAGCACGGATAGCTTACTTGTAACCCATTATCGCTCAATCAATGTGCGCTTAAATCGCCCGTTATCTTTTTGATAACGGGCTTTGTTATTTAGGCTTTCGGCAAAATGAATTGGCGCTCGAATTCCGCCGCTGGTAGCGGCTTACAGAAATAATATCCCTGCAAAATATCGCAGCCGTGGGCACGGCAAAACTCGGCATGCTGAGCGGTTTCCACCCCTTCCGCGACCGCAATCACATTTAACCCCTTGGCAAAATTAAGCAAGGCGCTTAACAACCGCCGACTGCGCTCACATTGCTCAAGGGGTAGCACAAAGCTCTTATCCATTTTCAACACTTGGATCGGAAAATCTTTGATGTGCTCCAACGACGAAAACCCAGTACCAAAATCATCTAATGCCAAGGTGACGCCCAGTTTGCGCACCGCCTCTAATGTCTCAGCTAAGGCCAGAGAATCCTCAATCAAAGCATTTTCGGTCAGTTCAAGTTCTAAATATTGTGCGGGCATCGCCGAACGAGCCAGCGCCGCGGTCACTTGCGGCAGTAACAGCTGTTTTAAGTTTTGTGAGGGAGACAGATTCACCGCCACCGAAATCGGTTCCTGTGTATCCGGCAGCATATTCAGCCAACGTTGGTTTTGGATGCAGGCTTCAGTCAGTACCCACGCGGCCAACTCATCCATCATGCCGCGTTCTTCTGCCACCGGTAAAAAGGCGTCTGGCGCTAACATACCCATGTCAGGATGTTGCCAACGCAATAAGGCCTCGGTTCCGACTAACTCGCCGGTCGTTGCAGAGAATTTTCCCTGATAAAACAAGCGTAATTGTTGCTTTTCAATCGCCTGATTCAGGCCTTGGGCGATTTTAATACGTTGATTAACCGCGATATTCAATGTCTCTGAGTACACTTGATAGCGGTTACGGCCATCGTGCTTGGCTTTGTACATGGCAATATCGGCACATCGCAGCAATTCAGAGCCACTCTTTGCCAGTGCACCATAATAGGCGATGCCAGCACTGGCACTGATGCTAAGCATTTTGCCTTGTACTTCATAACTGGGTTGTAAAACCTCAAGACAGCGCGTTACCCATTGCTCAGCCTCTGCCACCGCTTCATCGCCGCAAAGCACAGCTACAAATTCATCGCCACCAATACGAGCGATCATGCCTTTAGAGGGCACTAACCTTAATAATCGCTCTGCCACCAACTCTAATAGCCGATCACCCGCTTGATGTCCTAAGGCATCATTAACCAGCTTGAAGTCATCCAAATCCAATAAGATCAGTGCGAGTTTGCCATGCTGACAACGCGCTTTGGCTAACTCACGGTAAAGAAAGGTTTCAAAGCCATAACGGTTAGCAAGCTGAGTCAGCGAGTCATGTTCAGCCAATGATTTCAATTGCTGATGGCTACGCCGCAACTCTTGCATGATGGCCGCCCGTTGATGGGCTTGGCGAATTGCACGGGTTAAACGGCGGCTGTTTACTTCATCTTTTAACAAGAAATCCTGAGCACCAAGCTCAATACAGCGCTCGGCGAGCGTTTCATCTTCGTAACGGGAAATGATCACCACCGCGGTATCATCGCCCACGGCATGGCTCAGGCGAGCAAGCACTTCAATCCCGTCAGCATCAGGCAAACGGTAGTCGAGTAAAATGCCATCAAACGTTTGTTCAGCAACGAGTGCCAAACCTTGCTCTGCGGTGGTAGCTTCAGAAATTTTTACGCGAAGAGAAGAATCCGCCAATGCCCGCTGAATAGCTGTTCTATCGATTTCATCATCATCGATCAGCAGTAGATCCATCTACAATTCCTCTACTGGTTAGGAAGTTCCACAATACGCCAATAGTGCTCGAGCATATCGAACAGATTTAAAAAACCATTCTGCAGATTGTTTTTGACCACGTATCCCGCAACATGCTGCCGATAAGCCTGCAACTTATCTTCGTCCGCATTCGAGGTGGTCAACACAAATACCACCGCCAATGATATTATGGGGTCATGTCGAATCTGCTCTAAAAATTCTAGCCCATTCATCCTCGGCATGTTCAAATCCAACAAAATAAGATAGGGTGCCTCCACTTGCTGCGCCCGTAACATCTCTAACGCTTCGACGCCATCGCGCGCGCGAACAATGGGATTCAATAAGCGCAACTGCTGCATACACCGTTGCACCGCCATAAAGTCGATATCATCATCTTCAACAATGAACAGGGTGACTTGCTTATAAGCTTGTTGTTCCATCAACATCTCTTCCTATTTTTTCGGGCCAAGTAAAATAAAAACAACAACCGCGACCTTCTGACTCAATCCAAATCATGCCACCAAAACTTTCTACGCTTTTTCGCACTAGCGACAACCCCATGCCGCTACCTTCTACTTCATCGCGCGGTTTAAGCGTTTGGAAAATTTCAAACACTTTTTGGTGAAACCGCTCAGGAATCCCCGGGCCATCATCCTTAACGTAAAATTGCCAATATCCCTGCAGCAACAGGGCACCAACGTGAATGGTTCCGGCGGGCATATCATGATGCTTGATGGCGTTGTTAATTAGGTTACGAAATATCAGATCTAGCGGGACTTTTGCGGTAGTAAACTGCGGCATCTCAGTATCAAACACTAATTGAAAGTCAGCTTTAGTGTTCACCAAAGAAAACACATCGCTCACCAGCTGTACGGTGTTGACCGGCACCAACTCAGCGTCAATACGCCCAATACGAGAAAACGCCAGTAAGCCATCCAACAAGCTGACCATACGCTGTACCCGATTTTGGATCAGCCCGAGATACTTCTTCACCGTCTCACTGGTGTTGTCAGCAAGATCCTCTGCCAACCAATCAGATAACTGCTCAATGCCGCGCAGCGGCGACTTAAGATCATGTGAGGCGATATAGGCAAAGCTATCAAGCTCACTGTTGATCCGTTCCAATTCCGAGGTATAACGTGAACGCTCGCGCTCAGCACGTTTACGCTCTGATACATCATTAATCGTGGCTAATACCGCTTGGCCATCACTGAACATAATCGGGGTCAAACCGACCTCGACATCCACCAAGCTACCATCACTGCAAACACCTTTCAGATCGGGACGTTGCGACATCATTTTGGCGTCAGGACTTTTAAAATAATGCGCAATATGTTGTCCATGTTGCTGATGCAGATGTTGCGGCAACAGCATAGACACACTTTGGCCAAGCATTTCATCACGTGAATATTTAAATAGCTGTTCGGCGCGGGCATTAACTAAGATCATGATCCCTTTATTGTTAATCATCACCAACGCCGAAGGTGATGCTTCTATCACCAAGCGAAAGCGCGCTTCATTGGCAAGCATCTGCTTGGCAAAGCGCTGCTCGTGATGGCGCGCCAGCGCATTGCGATACAGAAAATAAAACAAAATCACCAGAAAAAAAGCACCAAATACAGGGACTAAAAGCCGCTGCCAAGTCTCAGCATTACTGACAAATTTCGCATTAGTGCTGAGCGATAACGACCAAACATGGCCCATTAAATTGAGCGGAATAACGGTGCGATAGCGGCTGTTTTCGGCAACACCATTGCTGTACATCAGCTGTGCCGGAGTCGTCTCTTCACCATCAAAAATAGACAGTTCAAGATTGGCATATTGATCGCGAAGAACATTTTCTATCAGGTTATTCATGCGAAACGCCGCATACACTACGCCTCGAGGCTTGCTCAGCGGTTGCCCTGAATCATCCGCTTGGTAAAGCGGCAAATACATTAAAAAGCCGGCCTGAACATCACGGGCGGTTTCTTGTACTAAGGTGATTTTTCCTGAAATCGCGGCTTGCTGCGTGGCAAAGGCGCGGTCAATTGCTTTACGCCGAACCGGTTCTGAGTACATATCAAAGCCAAACGCGCGTTGGTTCCGCCAATCAAACGGTTCTAAATAGATAATGGAATGATAAATATCACGCTGAGGTTCAAGTGGATGCACATGGTAATCTGGGAAGCCTTCGGCGTGAATTTGCGCTTCATGCGCGGGTAGCTCGTCCGCATTGAGAATAACACTGTATCCCATCCCTTGAATGCCTGGGTAGTACTGCTCTAAACGGGCGTTACTCACATAGTCGTGCCATTCTTGCCGTGACACAAACTCAGACGACATAAACAAACCAATCCCACCACGTAGCATCAACTCATAGGTTCGCATCCGCTCGACGATAGCATCTCGTAATTGCAGGCTTTGAAATTGAAAGCGTTCTCGACCACGTGAATCGATATAGTTATTCGCCGTATACCAACCCAGCATGGTGAAGAAAATAGCCAAAACCATGATAAGCCACACCATGGAAGGCAGCTTAAACCCTGCCGTTACTTCACCATTAATGCGAGTTTCATTGGTCAATTCCCTTCCCATGAATGACGTCCATATTGCTAGCTTTTTAGTACTGCTAAGTGTGGTAGGTGGCTGTAAATTTGCAAGTTATCTCATATCTCTCAATTTCAGCCTTGAGCAAAAAAAATTTCGCCAAAAATTGCGTCAAGGATCGCATTCTTTTGTTGCAGCAGTTACTAAATTAGCAGCCAAGGGATGACAAAAATGCCGGAGAGCAGCTTCTTTCAGTAACATCATTGTTGCTAAGTAAACGCCGTGAGTTGGCTTGAACGTTGTAACACACACATCGATCAGGAGTAGATATGGCTCATATTTTTGAAGTTTTGCCCAACGACGCCGAAATCGAGGCTTTGACTACCCCAAGAAACCGTCAAGCCGCTAAGGCATTACAACATCGTCGTGAAGTTCGCCGCCGTCTTGATGACTGTTTAGAACGGCTGCAATTACGACGGGCGCTCGATTTAGATGAGGATGAAAGCTTCTAAATTAGCACTCAAAATTCCCTAGCCTGCCCTATGGGTGCTAATCCAACGCAGCTGATTGTTTTTATCTAAGACCAACCCGCAAACATAAAACAGGGCTTAGCCCTGTTTTCTTTTGTAATCAGTATGCTGCATCAATAACACTTCTGCTTTGGCCCCCAAATAAACGTAGAGTCCTAAGCCGACCAACAGCCCCACCACCGCTAACATCATAAAAATCGCGCCTTGAATATATTCAAAATGGCCCAGCGACGCCTTAAACATGGTCAGCAGTGCCTCAATGGAGATAGCAATGAGAATCGTCGACACAAAGCGGGTAATCGTCCGTCGTGTAGAGCTGTGGCGAAAGATATCTTTATGCATCAACACCTCCTCTTCGAGAATCGTTTTCCCCAAATCGAAGATGGCTAACGCTAACGTAATAAAGATGATAATACTAAAGGGCTTAAGCGAGTCATGCTCCATGCCGTAATTGCTGCTGAGTAACAACCAGATGTCACGCGCCGAGATACCGATCAGCACAGCCACTATGATGAACAACCCAGTCACGAGGGTGGCGTATACTGCTTTAAAAATCGGCGTCATGCGCCGCCGCGCACGGTCGCCCATCATATATTCAATGAGGCAGGTGAGATTAATATCAACCACCACAAAGCCTTTATTGCCGCCCGCCAATGTCTGTGCGATCGACGCGGATAAACAAAGATGACCGGATGCGTTAGACAGATAAGGTCGAGTGATCTGCACGCCGCTGCGATCACGCACGTTAAGATAGTAAGGACGTTGGCTACGGTCTGGGCTTTCACCTACGCTGAGCAATTTGACCTGTTGATTGATCAACGCCAGATTAGGGCTGATCTGGCGCCCATGACTATCTAGCAGGTACATCAATTCCACAAACGGGTAGCGCGCCGCCACATCGCTGAAGACTTTAATCGCCTTTCCCGTATCCACAAATAGCTCAACATCGGCCATCCCGGTCAAAATCGATTCGGCCAACTCTTGGATCAATGCTTCATATTCATGGTAGCGCTCGATTACGCTGAGGTAACTCATGCTCGCCATTTGCTGTTCCCTCATCCTTTGAGATATTGGTTATTAATCAAGCAGCTTTAATGCCAAACAAAAAATCATACAAATAACAATCAATTATCATTAAGCAATCACTTATTTATGCGTTAAATCAACGCAGTTGCACCAAAAAACAGCAACTAGAATGCGCAATCGCGCCCGTTTGCACCACTCACCACACGGGTTGATACGCTAACAGCACACTAAATTATTTTGATTTAAGTCAATTTTAATGTTGCTTATTTGTATGGAATTAACTATTTGTAAACAACTGTCAGTTTCGTGGCAGCAACAGAAACCGATGTGCGTGAGATAGGAAATCTATTAAATGAAAATAAAAGCAATATCAGCTGCAGTATTTGCAGCCATCATTTACTCGCCAGTCAGCAACGCAGCAAGTGTGGAACATATTGCCCCCGGCAGTGCAAAAGCCAAGAGTATTGCGCCTAGCACCAATCCCGGCAAAGCTTTAGGGGTAACTAAGGACCATAGTTTTACTGGCAAACAAGTCAAGGTCGGTAACAAGTTAAAGGCTCGTTTACAACAGTTTTATAAAGGTGTGCCCGTTTACGGCGTATCGGTAGCTGCTGATGTGAGTGCTATGGGTGTTTACAGCAAGCTGTCGGGGAGCTACCTGAAAGGGATAGAACACGATCTTCCATCTGTTACAGCCAAACTCGATCACGCCACAGCCATCAAACAGGCCAAGCAAGCGCTCAATTTAGAAACCACTGAACGCAGCAGCGCCAAACTTTATATCTGGCAAGACAAAACCTCTGGCCAAGCACATCTCGCTTATTTAGTTGATCTGTTTGTTGCTGAGCCGGCCCCGAGCCGACCATTTATTGTGGTTGACGCTAACACAGGTGAAACCCTTGCCAACTGGGAGCAATTAACCCACAGCCAACTGGCGACTGGCCCTGGTGGCAACCTGAAAACAGGCGAATACTTCTATGGGGTTGACTATGGCAACTTAGTGGTCAGTGACAGTTGTCAGATGGATAACAGCAATGTCACTACCATTAATATGAATAACCGCACCAGTGGCAGCGGTTCAGTAGTGCAATTTACTTGCCCTAACAGCCCTGAAAACCTGGTTAACGGAGCCTATTCTGCAGAAAACGACGCGCACTATTTTGGCGGCGTGATCTTTGACATGTACTCCGATTGGTTCAACACCTCACCGCTCACCTTCAAACTGCAAATGCGCGTCCACTACGGCAGAAACTATGAAAATGCCTTCTGGGATGGTACTGGCATGACCTTTGGTGATGGCGCGTCGACCTTCTATCCGTTGGTAAGCCTAGACGTATCCGCCCATGAAGTGTCACACGGTTTTACTGAGCAAAACTCAGGGCTGAACTACGAAGGCGAAAGTGGTGGTATCAACGAAGCCTTCTCGGACATGGCAGGTGAAGCAGCAGAGTTCTTTATGAAGGGCAGCAACGACTGGATGGTTGGTGCTGAAATTTTCAAAGGCAGTGGTGCCTTGCGTTACATGAACCAACCTAGCCTCGATGGACGTTCTATCGATAGCGCTGACGATTACTACAGCGGCTTAGACGTACACTACAGCTCCGGGGTGTTTAACCGCGCCTTCTACCTGTTGGCAACAGATGCAGGTTGGGATACCCGTAAGGCCTTTGAAGTGTTTGTGAAAGCAAACCAACTTTATTGGAACGCGGATTCTGGTTTTGATGCTGCAGCCTGTGGTGTAGCCCAAGCAGCCGCCGACTTGAACTACAGTGTGAGCGATGTCGAAAGCGCGTTCGCTGCAGTTGCGGTGGATGCAACTTGTAGCGGCGGTACCGATCCTGAACCACCAACACCACCGACTACAGAAGTATTGGTAAAGGGTACACCAGTGACCAATATCAGCGGCACTGCAGGCTCAGAACAGTTCTGGACCTTTGATGTGCCAAGCGGTGTTAAAAGTCTTAGCATAGCGACTAGCGGCGGCTCAGGTGACGTCGATATGTATGTGAAGTTTGGCAGTGAGCCAACCACTACCAGCTATGATTGTCGCCCTTACCGCAGTGGTAACAACGAAAGCTGCAGCTTTAGACGTCCTGCCAGCGGCACCTACTACATCATGCTTAAAGGTTACAGCAGCTATGCTGGTGTGACACTGAGCGGCTCTTACTAACAAGCCGCTACTCAAAACAAAGAAGGCAGCCTAGGCTGCCTTCTTCTTTTCTCAATCCGGACTATTTAGCCTGTGCTTCTAACGCCTTTTTCCGCGCAAAGTATTCTTTGGTGAGCTTGAACACCACAGGGCTCAACAACATCAAGGCAATTAAGTTTGGCAATGCCATCATGGCATTCAGTGTATCCGCCAATAACCAAATGAACTCCAGTTTTGCGATAGCACCTATCGGTACCACCAAGGTGAAGATTAAGCGGAACGGCATAATGGCTTTAACACCAAACAGGAACTGCACACATTTTTCGCTGTAGAAACTCCAGCCCAAAATGGTTGTGAATGCGAAAATGGCCAGCGCAATCGCCACAATGTAGTTGCCGATCGGGAATGCATGTGAAAACGCCATCGAGGTCAATGCCGCGCCGTTTTCACCCGAACTCCAAGCCCCAGACACCACAATTGCCAACCCGGTAATAGAACACACCAGAATGGTGTCGATGAAGGTACCCAGCATCGCAACCAATCCTTGGGTGACAGGATTATTGGTTTGTGCAGCGGCGTGCGCAATAGGGGCGCTACCAAGGCCCGCTTCGTTGGAGAACACACCACGTGCAACCCCGTAACGAATCGCCGCCCACACTGCAGCACCAGCGAAACCACCTTGCGCGGCAACAGGTGAAAAAGCGCTCTTCACGATCAGTATAAATGCAGCAGGAATTTCAGCAGCGTTCACCACCAAAACCGCCAAACCACAGACGATGTAAAACACTGTCATCAGCGGCACGAGGCGACCGGCAACTTCGGCGATACGTTTAATCCCGCCCATTAATACCGCGCCCACAAACAACATCATCACCACACCCGTGATCCAGGTAGGCACGCCAAAGTTAGCTTGCAGCGCATCAGCAACTGAGTTCGCTTGCACTGTGTTGCCGATACCAAAACCCGCAAACGCACCAAAAAACGCAAACAGTAAGCCGAGCCAAGTCCACTTTTTACCTAAGCCGTTTTTGATGTAATACATCGGGCCACCAACATGGTGCCCTTTTTCATCTTCTTCACGGAATTTAACGGCAAGCACAGCTTCAGAGTATTTGGTACCCATACCCACCAGCGCTGTACACCACATCCAAAACAGCGCCCCGGGACCACCCACCGCAATCGCGGTAGCAACACCGGCAATGTTACCGGTACCAATGGTGGCAGACAGCGATGTCATCAGTGCATTGAATGGGCTGATCTGCCCTTGAACATCGTCTGCATCGTCTGGTGTACGACCAGACCAAAGCAGCTTAAAACCAGTGCCTAGTCTGATAATAGGCATCAGTTTCAGACCGATGGATAAAAATAGCCCAACGCCTAGGATCATGACCAGCATGGGCACACCCCATACTATTCCATTCACCTGGTTTACTAGAGCAACAATTGCTTCCATTCCAACCTCGTTATTGTTTTTTATAGTTATGACAGACATACAACCGCAGGGGGTGGTCATATGGTGAGCTGCCAGATTACAACGAATGGTTAACAATTGGGAATAGCTTGGTACGGATAAACCAAGCTAACTTTGGTAACGAGCTATGTTATTCGGAATTCCCCAAAGGATTTTCTGCGGAATATTCAGCCTAACTGACGCTTTTGTTCATAGTTTGCTGAGTTTTTGGCTTGAGTTGCACGCTCATCACGGCGAGTACGATCACGCCGATGCCCAGTTTTGATAACAAATTAAGCTCGCCGACTTGCAAAATATCGCGCCACCAACCGGCGTACACCAACATATCGGTACTGATAAAACTGATAATCGGCGTCAACGACAGCATGGCCCCTACCTGCCCCGCAGGTAACGATTTCATCCCTTGAGCAAAACAGGCGTAGGCCAATAATGTGGCCACGGCACTGGCGATCACTATCGTCCAAGACTCGCCGTCTAACGGCTGCCACACACTAAAATCACACACAGGCAGCAGCACGATGGCGCCCAACAAATAGATAACTAACAGAATATTGGTTGGCGACAACACCCCTGCTAACTGGCGCTGCAACAACACGCTGACACACCAGCACAACACGGACAACTGGATCAGCATGACGCCGAGCAAAACGTTACCCCCTTCGGCTCCGCCATCGAAATGCAAATAAGGGTTAAAAAACATCAACATGCCAACAGCTAACGCCACAAAGCAGCCGATTTGAAAGCGAGTTAAACGTTCACCAAATACCAAAAAGCCACCAATCGCTAAAAAGACGCCAGAGGTCTGAAAGTTCAGTTGTGCAGTGCCCGGCGCCAAATATTTGAGTGCTACCATATAGGCCAGATAGTTAGCCAGCAGCATCAATCCGGCCAAGGCTAACCAACCCCATTGCCGTTTGGTCACCTGCTTAAACGGAGCTAAGCCACCCGCCAAGGTTTGAAATACCAGCAAGATTAACCCTGCGGCACCAAAACGAAACCAAGTGAGATTCACCGCATCAACAAAGCCGACAGTGAGCTTTAACGCAACGGGCATCACGCCCCAAAAAATAACAGCCGCCGCAATAAACAGCAGCCCAGAACGGGCAGTATTTGTGGACAAAGGAAGACTCCGAGATACAACATCGGTACTGGTTGAGGGGAAGGGATTCGCGAACAAGCGCAGTACAGGCACTGCACAATATTTTGCCAAATTCACTGCCATAAACCAAGCGTAATCGTGCGTGAGGTCACTCTGCGAATGCTGCCGCTGCGGGTAACCAAACCAACTCAGGTAAGGCGGATAAATCCAAGGTGTCACCATGTTGAGCGATCACCGCATGGGTATCAGGACACTGCTGCGCCAACTTGGCTAATAAGGCTTGTTGAGCGTTCGGTTCACCGTGCACCAAAATCAATGGTGGCGCTTTGGCAAAATGTTGATACCAACGCAACAGCTCCGCTTGGTCGGCATGAGCCGATAATCCGCCAACTGTGTGGATCTTGGCACGCACTGGAATGCTTTGGCCTGAAATGGTCAACTCTTCTGCCCCATCCACCAGCAACCGCCCCGGCGTACCTAAGGCCTGAAAGCCGCAAATGATCACGTCGGAATTAGGTCGCGCCAAATTGTGTTGCAGATGACAGCGAATCCGGCCGCCATTACACATACCACTGCCAGCAATAATGATCAGCCCATGATCGATGTCATTGAGGCTCATCGACTCTTCGGTATCACGAATAAAACGCACCTGCGACAACAACGGGTGTACACCGGGATGCATCTGCGTTAGCTGCTGAAAATCTTCATCCATCAACGGATAGTTACGCACGTAAATACGAGTGGCTTCTATCGCCATCGGGCTATCGAGCACAATACTCCAGCCTGATAACTGCCATTCTTTGGCGTAAAGATGAAACAGATAGATCAACTCTTGCGCCCGCCCGACCGAGAATGCGGGAATCAAAATATTGCCGCGGCTCGATTGAATGGTTTTGGCAAAAATCGCCTTTAACTCTTCGAGCGTATCTTCCCAACTGCGGTGCAAGCGTTCGCCATAAGTGCTCTCCATCAGCACAAGATCGGCACTATCAATAAGCTCAGGGTCACGCAAAATTGGCATGCCCTTGCGCCCCAAATCGCCACTGAAAACGACTTTGCGTTGGCGTTCGCCATCCTCTAAAAACAGCTCCACCAGTGCGGAGCCAAGAATATGCCCCGCATCGTGCAGCATGATATCTACACCCGGCATCACCGGAACCAATTGCTCATATTCCAGCGGAATCAAGTGGTTCAGTACCTGCTCCACGTCCTCCTCGGTAAACAGAGGTTCGAGCGGTTGAAGCTGCTGTTTTTCGCGGCGTTTATTCACCCGCTCGGTATCACGTTGCTGCAGCTTGGCAGCATCACGCAATAGGATTTCGCATAATTCAGCGGTGGCTTTATGAGTATAAATGGGGCCATCAAACCCTTGTTTGACCAGCGCAGGCAAACGGCCAGAGTGATCGATATGCGCATGGCTTAATACCACCGCAAAAATATCGGCCGGAGAAAATTCGAACGGTTCGCGGTTGCGGGCAACATCGGTTTTACCGCCTTGGATCATGCCGCAATCCAACAACAGTTGACGTTGATTTAACGTCAGCAAATGACAAGAGCCAGTCACCTCTTCCGTTGCCCCAATAAACTGCAATGTCATTGACATAGCCACCTCCGCAGCTGCGCTTATGTACTCTATAAGCGTAAGCCCAAATCGGCTAAGTTGCTTGTCAAAATCTGTGAAAACTGGGCGCAAAAGACGCCTGATGACAGACGTCTTAGCAGCAAGAATATATCGAGAATTACTGTGGTTTTGCTTTTGGCAGGGCGAACGAAATCACCCAAGTGAACGCCAGCAAAATGGAGCTTGCCCACAAGCAGGCATTGAGCCCCGCTTGCTGAAATAACCATCCGGAAAACACGGTGCCGAGCAGTCGCCCTGCGGCGTTGGCCATGTAGTAGAACCCCACATCAAGCGACACACCATCGTCACTGGCATAGTGCACAATTAAAAAACTGTGCAGTGACGAGTTCACTGCAAACAACACGCCGAACAGCATTAATCCGCCCAGCAGCGTGATTTGCGGCGACCAGCCCGCGTTTAACCCCAACGCGATCAGCGCTGGAATTACTGCCAGCAACATCACCCAACCGACCGCGGCGTTGCGCCCTGGTGGTTGGGCATTTTGCTTACGCGCCCCAGTTAACTGCGGCGCAAAAGTTTGCACTATGCCGTAAGCGATCACCCAGCTGGCAAGAAAGCCGCCCACCGCCCAATGATCCCAACCAAACTGATCGGCCAGATACACAGGCAGCGCCACCACAAACCACACATCACGCGCGGCAAACAAGCATAAGCGTGCGGCAGAAAGAATGTTGACTGAGCGACTCTTGGAAAAGATATCGCGAAACTTGGGTTTGTTTTTGGCTTTGCCCAGTTCGCTTTTCAACATCACTAACGAGCCGATCCAAACCAGCAACAGCAGCAGCGCCATGGCCAATACTGCCCCTTTGAAACCGAGCACGGTCAACAGGGCGCCACCGAGAAAGAAACCAATCCCTTTAAGAGCGTTTTTCGACCCCGTCAGCAGCGCGATGTAGCGGAACAGCAAACTGTCTTGGCTTTGACCGTCAGCTTGAGCTTGCGGCAGCAGGGTTTTCACCGCACTTTTGGCACTCATCTTATTGAGATCTTTGGCAATCCCCGAGAGCGCCTGCGCAGCCATCACCCACGCGACCGTTAGCCAAGTGGTGGGCACCAGCAACATCGCCAACGCTAGCACTTGCATGCCTAGGCCAATATTCATGGTGCGGTTCAAGCCGATGCGTGCGCCCAACCAGCCGCCGACCAGATTAGTGACCACCCCAAAAAACTCGTAAAACAGAAACAGCATGGCAATTGCCAGCGGGCCGTACCCCAACTCATTAAAGTAGAGCACGACTAACATTCGCAGCGCGCCATCGGTCAGAGTAAACGCCCAGTAATTACCGGTAATCAACAGATATTGCCGTACCGCTGGCGTAATGCGACTCATGCAGACATGCCTGCATCAATCATCGCCACCATCCGTACTAATTCGGCAGTGCGATTTGCGTAGCCCCACTCGTTGTCATACCAGCAATACAGCTTGAGTTGCGTGCCGTTGACCACCATAGTGGATAGCGCATCGATGATGCTCGAACGTGGGTCAGTTTTATAATCCACTGACACCAGTGGTCGCTCTTCGTAACCCAAAATCCCCTTGAGTTCGCCAGCGGCCGCGTCTTTCAGCAACGCATTCACTTCCGCTTCGGTAACGCTGCGTTCCAATTCAAACACACAGTCGGTCAACGAAGCGTTTGCCAACGGCACCCGCACCGCATGGCCGTTCAGCTTACCTTTCAATTCAGGGAAAATATGGGTAATCGCAGTCGCGCTGCCGGTGGTGGTTGGGATCAGGCTTTGACCACAGGCGCGAGCGCGGCGCAGATCTTTATGCGGCGCATCCAAAATAGTTTGGGTATTGGTGATGTCATGAATGGTGGTCATCGAGCCATGTTTGATGCCCAAGTTTTCGTGAATCACTTTCACCACAGGTGCCAAACAGTTGGTGGTGCAAGACGCTGCGGTGACAATGGTATGTGCGGCAGGATCATACAACTGATGATTCACCCCCATCACTATATTGAGTACGCCATCCTCTTTCACTGGTGCAGTCACCACCACCCGTTTAACGCCTTGTGCCAGATATTGCTGCAACAGCGTTTTTTGACGCATTTTGCCTGAGGCTTCAATCACAATATCGCAGTTCGACCAATCGGTATCACTAATCGCTTTGTTTTGGGTCACCTTAATGCTGTGACCGTCAATGGTCAGCGATGAAGGCTCGCCCGTGATCGCGTGCGGCCAACGGCCATGGACGGAATCAAACTCCAGCAGATGTGCGAGTGCCACGCCATCGCCGGCTGGATCGTTGATCTGCACAAACTCCAGCTCCGGCCATTCCCACGCCGCACGTAATGCCAAACGCCCCATGCGGCCAAAACCATTAATGCCTACTTTAATTGCCATGTTTCACCTATTACCACGTCAAAAAATGATCTGTTCTACGCCAGCATTAAGCCAACCATGACTCAATCTGGGCTTTTTCTGGCATGGAGCCGCTGTGTACTACTTGCTCGTCAATCACCACCGCCGGAGTACGCATAACGCCATAGCCCATAATCGCTTCTGGGCTGGTTTCTTTGCTTACCGTCGCCTCAACCCCCAGCTCGTTCACCACTTCACTGATCAGTTCAGCGGTTTTGACACATTTAGTACAGCCACTTCCTAATACTTTGATCTGTTTCATTTTTATATCCTTCATATGCTCAGAGTAACGGGCCGATGAGGTTGAATAACCATCCCATCAGCGTAAATGCGGTCAATAAAATCAGCAGTACCGCGGCCAGCAAACGCCACTGCATCACCTGCTTGAGTAACACAAATTCGGGAAAACTGGCGGCCACCGTCGCCATGCAAAATGCCAGCGTGGTACCGATAGGTAAGCCATGTTGCAGCAAACTCTCCATCACCGGCACTATGCCAGTCACGTTGGAATACAAAGGTACGCCCAACATCACCGCCATTGGCACCGACCACCACTGGCCTTGGCCAAGATGGTCAACCACCCAGCCTTCTGGCACAAAGCCATGCAGGGCGGCACCTAAACCGACCCCAATCAATACCCATTTCCACACGCGGCCAAAAATATCGTGGGTTTCTTGCTTAGCGAATTGATGCCGTGCCTGCCAGCTCAACACCTCTGCTTCACCCGCCTGAAACTCTTGCTGTTTGCCACGTTCCAGCGCTTTGGCGGCAAAAGCTTGTAGCCACCGTTCGGCATGAATTGCATCCAGCAACGCCCCTGCGCAAATCCCCACTAACATGCCCACGGCAATGTAGATCAGGGTAAATTTCCAGCCAAGAATGCTCAGCAGCAGCAATACTGCGACTTCGTTGATCAATGGCGAGGTCAGCAAAAACGCCATGGTGATCCCCAGCGGAATCCCCGCCGAAGTGAACCCCAAAAAGGCGGGAATCGACGAGCAAGAACAAAATGGGGTGACCGCGCCAAAGGCCGAACCCAACAAATAGCCAGTGGTGCGATGTTTGCCAGCCAAGTAGTCTCGCACGCGCTCCACATTAAGCGAGGCACGCACGAGCGCCAACGCGTAAATCATCACCACTAACAACGCAAAAATCTTAGTGGTATCTTCCACAAAAAAATGCAGTGCTTCACCTAAACGCTGCTCGGGCGTCAGTCCCAGTAGTTGAAACACCAACCAATCGGCAAACTGAGTAAAAATCGCGAACATATTCTGCTCCTTGATTAAGCTGCTCAGCTAAGCTGCTCAGCTATGGCCGCCCGACTTAACATGCACTGCTGGCCGACGCATTTTGGCAACAACGGCCGGGACGAAATGTCATCGCTTGTAAACGTTGCAGCGGTTGCTCAATCAAGTCAGGATTGCCCGCTAACGCGGCTTGCAAGATACCGTGGCACCATGGCGGCAACTGCTCATCAAAACGATAAAACACCCATTGACCTTGACGCCTATCTTGCAGCAATCCCAACTTACGCAGGTTGGCCAAGTGGCGGGAGACTTTGGGTTGGCTCAAGGCCAAGGCTTCGGTCAACTCACACACACACAACTCGCCAGAATGCTGGATCAGCAATAGGCTCAATAAGCGTGTTTCATCCGCCAGTGACTTAAAAAAATCCAAAGGTTGCACGTGGTACTCCTTGTTATTCGGCATTAAGAAAATCAGCTATCACTAAATATATGGCAAGCCGAATATATGGATTTAAGCATATGCGTTTAAGCATATATAACAAGTTTAGATTGCAGTTTTGTGACCTTGGGAACAGTTGTGATTCAGGAGGAAATTACGCTCACAAAAATTAGTTTGAATACTAAATTATCTTCGGTAATTACTTGCCAATTTTTCATCAAAAAATCGCTACAAGTGTAGTGCAATTAGCCATCTCAGCTTGCCATGAACAGTCAAAAATTCAGTGAAACAACCACATCAATATATTGTTTATACTGAATATTTACTTTTATTAATGATTTTAACTCTTAAGTAGCTGTTGATATATCAGGCTGTTTAATGAATAATAACGCCTCATCAAAATCATTCGAACACTAATTATTTTTATTTAATTAGCCTTCAAATGATTTTGCCTTTAAGCCATCAAACCGACGACTTAAACAGGAGAATCAGTGATGCATGCCAACAACCGTCAGGAGCCCGACAGTTATACGGTTCACCCCCTTTCAGCTCAGCATTTGCAAGAAAAACTCACCTATCTGCTGCAGCTCAGCTGCTTCTGGCTCGTACTGGGAAGCTACATAGTTCCGCTCTGCAAACAAAAAATTAGCCAAGCGTTAAATCCTCAATAACAGGCAAACCCACATGGATTATTCAACCTACATTGCACTGGCCATTTATTTTCTGGTCATGCTGGCGATAGGTCTGTTTGCCTATCGCAACTCTACTGATGATATTTCGGGATACATTCTGGGTGGACGTAATGTCAGCCCACAAGTAACCGCGCTCTCTGCCGGTGCATCCGATATGAGCGGCTGGATGCTGATGGGCTTACCGGGGGCGATGTTCGTCCAAGGCTACAGCACCATCTGGATCGCCATTGGCTTGGTGCTCGGTGCGCTGGCTAACTATTTACTGGTGGCGCCAAGGCTGCGGGTTTACACCGTTGAAGCCGATGATGCGCTGACCCTGCCGGACTTTTTCAGTAAACGATTTGGACTGGAAAACGGTGCAGTGCGGATGATTTCGGCTGCGGTGATTATTCTATTTTTCACCCTCTACACCTCATCAGGTTTAGTCGCTGGCGGTAAGTTGTTTGAAACCGCCTTTGGCTTGGACTATCAAATTGGCTTGCTGGTTACCGTAAGCGTTGTGGTGGCCTACACCCTACTGGGTGGCTTTTTAGCGGTGAGCCTGACCGACTTTGTGCAAGGCTGCATCATGTTTGTTGCCTTGGTGTTGGTGCCTTATGTGGCATACACCCAGTTTGATGGCCGTGCCGATCTGCTGGCCAACGCCCGCAGCACCATAGATTCCATCGCCAACATGGGCGATATCGGTGTGGTGGCAATTATCTCTAGCCTCGCGTGGGGGCTGGGTTACTTCGGTCAACCGCACATAATTGTGAGGTTTATGGCAATCCGTTCAGTGCAAGATATTAAAATCGCGCGCCACATCGGTATGAGCTGGATGATTGTCACCATTATCGGAGCACTGGCCACCGGCTTAGTCGGCGTGGCCTATGTACACAAATTTGGCTTGGCGCTGAAAGACCCTGAAACCATCTTTATTGTGTTCTCGCAGATTCTGTTCCATCCGTTAATCACCGGGTTCTTGCTGGCGGCAATTCTCGCGGCCGTCATGAGCACGATTTCAAGCCAGTTGTTGGTGTCATCAAGCTCGCTGACGGAAGACGTGTATCGCGCACTGTTTAATAAAGATATCGGCGACAAAAAACTGGTGAACATTGGCCGTCTGGGCGTATTCGCAGTTGCCGCAGTGGCTACCCTGTTGGCGTTTGATCGCTCAACCAGCATTCTCGACTTGGTTAGTAATGCCTGGGCGGGTTTTGGTGCCGCATTCGGTCCGTTAGTCTTGCTATCGCTGTTCTGGCACAAAATGAATCACAGCTCAGCCATTGCAGGGATTGTCTCCGGCGCGCTCACCGTGTTGTTTTGGATTTACGCACCGGTACTGCCCGATGGCAAAACGCTGTCGAGCGTGATGTACGAAATCATCCCAGGCTTTATTGTCAGCGGCATCAGCATAGTGTTGGTTAGCCATTTTGGCCGCGATCCCTCGCGCGATGTGCAGCAAACGTTTCACGATACGCAAGCAAAGCTACAACAAGCGCGCTAAGCAACAATCAATTCAGGACGACGTCGTCGTCCCCACATTTCCATTTCACTCTTAACTAAGCTCAAAAAGGACGTTATGAACACGCAAGCTAGACAACGTATTGTGCTGAAGGTTGGCAGTGCATTAATCGCACCTGACCGTCAGGGCTGCAGTTCTCGTTATCTTCTTTCCATCGCCCAATTTATCGTGCGCTGCCGTACCGAGGGCTTTCAAGTCATTCTGGTGTCTTCTGGTTCCATTGCAGCAGGTGCGCATCGCTTTCCAGTGCAATCGGCAGATAACGCCAGCGATCCACAAGCACAATTAGCGCTAAAAAAAGCCATGGCGGCCGCCGGCCAAACCGAAATGATGGCCACCTGGGACAAGTTTTTTGATTTTCCCACCGCACAAGTGCTGCTGACCCACGCCGATCTGCGTGATCGTGAACGCTATTTAAGTATTCGCGACACCCTGTCGACGCTGCTCGACCACGGTATTCTGCCGATTGTGAACGAAAACGATACCGTCACCACCGACAAGCTGAAAGTCGGCGACAACGACAATCTGTCAGCCATGGTTGCGGCGGCGGTCGATGCCCGCAGCTTAGTTATCTGCTCTGATATTGATGGCTTATTTGATAGCAATCCGCATCTGAATGCTGATGCCAAGCTGATCCCTGAAGTGACCCAAATCGATGCCAGTATTTATGCCATGGCTGGCGGTAGCCACAGTGATGTGGGCACCGGCGGGATGATCACTAAGATACAGGCGGCCGAAAAAGCAGTATCCCACGGCATCGATACCTACATAGTCAACGGCTTTAAAGAAGCCAGTTTTAACGAGCTGCTGCGCGGTAAAAACCCCGGCACCCTGTTCCGTGGCTCTGCCAGCCCAATGTTAGAACGGCTGCATTGGTTTACCCACACAGTACGCGCCGAAGGCGAAGTCGTGGTGGCTTCCGAAGATGCGGTTCGCAGCGCTGAAGATTGCGTCAACATCAGTAGCAGTGAAGTGCTCGAAGTAAAAGGCACCTTTGCCGAAGGTGACACCATTGTGCTGTGCAGCGACGATGGCAAACGTCTGGCCAAAGCCCGCAGTAACTACAGCAGCCGTTTATTGAAATTTATCGCCAAGCAGGACGATTCGAAGCTGATCGACAGCTTTACTCACGACCGCGGCTTAGTTGCGGCGCAAGATATCGCTCTGCTGTCCCCCGATGCTCAACCGCTGGAGGAAAAATCATGAGTTTAATTACCGAATTAGCTAAAAATGCTCACAGTGCTGCCCGTACGTTAGCCGCGCTCGATACTGAGCAGAAAAACCAAGTTTTGATGGCAATGAGTGCCGCACTGCGGGCCAATATCGACAGTATTCTCACTACCAACGCAATCGATTTACAGCAAGCCCGCGATGCAGGTTTAGCTGCAGCGATGATTGACCGCCTCACCCTCACGCCAGAGCGTATTGAGGCAATGGCGCAAGGGATTGATACCATTGTGGAACTGGACGATCCTGTCGGTAAGCGCCGCGAATTATGTGTCCGCCCCAACGGCATCAAGGTCAGTAAGTTAAGCGTACCGCTTGGGGTAGTGTGTATGATTTATGAAGCTCGCCCCAACGTCACCGCTGATGCAGGTGCGCTCTGTTTTAAAGCTGGCAATGCGGTGATCCTGCGTGGGGGTAAGGAAGCGCTCGGCAGTAGCTTGGCAATTGCTGAAGTACTGCAAAATGTATTGCAGCTGTTCAATCTGCCCAAGGCGCTAATCACTGTGGTGCCCGACCCTGATCGCGCATTAATGCTGGAACTGCTGCAACAACGTGACTACATAGATCTGGTGATTCCCCGCGGCGGAGAAGGCTTGATTAATTTTGTCAGCGACAACAGCAAAATTCCTGTCATTCAGCACTTTAAAGGGGTTTGTCATCTGTATGTGGATAAAGCTGCGGATGTCGAAAAAGCGTTATACCTGCTGCTGAACGGCAAAACCCAACGCACCGGCGTATGTAATGCACTGGAAGGCTTATTGGTGCATAAAGATATCGCCAGCACTTGGTTGCCGATTGCTGCGCAAGCCTTGGCCGATAAAGGTGTGCAGATCAATGCTGACCAACGCAGTGCGGCCTACTTTGACAATGCCAATCTGCTCGCTGACGACCAATTCGGCCAAGAGTATCTGCGCCTTGAAATTGCAGTCAAAATGGTGGATTCACTGGATGATGCCATGGCGCATATTGCTCAGTTTGGCAGTCACCATACCGAAGTGATCTGCACTGAAGATATTCAAGCCGCCACGCGCTTTCAGCGTGAAGTTGATGCCTCCGTGGTGATGGCCAATGCCTCTTCTCGTTTTAGCGATGGCGGCGAACTCGGCCTTGGAGCAGAGATTGGCATCGCCACCACCAAACTGCATGCCTATGGCCCGATGGGACTTGAATCGTTGACCACAGAGAAATATCTGGTGAACGGCCACGGCCAAGTGCGTAACTAACCCGCGCTGGCTTACCTATTGCTGCGGCATTCGGGCTAACCGTTTGCTGCAGCGAACCCAGTGTTGTGATCCTTGCGCGATCTGCCGCATGGTAAATTAGCGCAAACACGGTAGAATATGCGCCATTCATTCTGTGAAAGGCCGCTACTGTGACGCTGCTTGCTCTGCATACTTGTTGCGCTGCTCCCTCTGCGAACCTCGTTGCTGCCTGCTCACATTTGCCAGCTTCGCATTTATACCAAAACTCCCATAGCGACCGCTGGCTAACTCTCAACCCTACAAAGTCTGAGGAATACTCGTCATGAGTCTTGCTGATTCCGTTCTGGCAGTGAACAACGATCTGCCAATCCGCACCGACAAACCTGTGCACAGCGGTAAAGTCCGCAGCGTTTACTGGCTCACCGAAGCCGACAGCGCCCGTTTGATTGCCGAGCGCGGTTATGATGTGCCTGCCGATACGCCGCTGGCCATCATGGTGATCAGCGACCGTATTTCGGCTTTTGACTGCATCTTCCACGGTGAAGAAGGCTTGCAAGGCATCCCAGGTAAAGGCGCTGCGCTGAACGCCATCAGCAACCATTGGTTCCAACTGTTTAAAGACAATGGTCTAGCCGATAGCCATATTCTCGAGATCCCACATCCGTTTGTATGGATTGTGCAAAAAGCGCGTCCAATCAAAGTGGAAGCGATTATCCGCTCTTATATCACCGGTTCAATGTGGCGTGCTTACGCCAAGGGCGAACGTGAATTCTGTGGCATCACCCTGCCAGAAGGTTTGCAGAAAGATCAAAAGCTGCCTGAGCTGCTGATCACCCCATCTACCAAGGGTATTTTGACAGGTATTCCGGGTGTACCTGAGCAAGATGATGTCAACATCAGCCGTGCCGATTTAGAAGCCAACTGGCAAGCATTTGGCTTTGAAAAGCCAGAAGATATCGACCTGTACGAGAAGCTGCTGAAAGAAGGCTTTGGCGTGATTTCCAAAGCGCTGGCAGATATTGACCAAGTGTTTGTGGATACCAAATTTGAGTTTGGTTATGTCACCGATCGCAACGGTAACTCTAAGCTGATTTACATGGATGAAGTGGGCACACCGGATTCATCCCGTATTTGGGACGGCGCCGCCTATCGTGAAGGCAAGATCGTGGAGAATTCAAAAGAAGGCTTCCGTCAGTTCCTGCTGAACTTCTTCCCTGAGCCAGATATCATGCTAGATAAAAACCGCATGCCTGAGCGTGAAGCGTTAGCGCGTGATACCGCACTGCCACTGAGCGCGATGATGGACGTATCAAAGACCTATACCGGCGTGGCCGAGAAAGTCACTGGCCGTAAGATTGAGCTGTCGGCCAATCCTAAAGCGGAAATCGTCGATATCCTCAAAAACCAATATGGGTTAGTGGATTAAGCGTTAGCGCTACAAAATACTCATCAATGAAAGGCACTGACAGGTGCCTTTGTTATATCTGCCTCGGCACAACTGCCGTTATCCAACTGGGTAAATTCAGGGGTCAACATTAACCACGCCCTAGGCGGTGTACCGAGGCGATAATACGCAGCGCTCAGGGTGCCACTGGCGGGCATATAGGGCAGCGGTAGCCGCTCAAGATCGGAAAATACCGTCGCGGCTTGGGTCATCTGTTGCATCACACTGCAGCCTTGATCGACGGTGCGACTTTTGAGGCTGATAATCCGTTGCCGTTTATCAAAAATCACCTCGATTGCGCCTTCATCCATGATGAAGTTGGCATTAGCGACACCGCATAACGCATATTGGAGCGGCTTAGAGATGACTAACTGCCCCGCGGCTTGCGCTTCTTGCAGTGTCATATCCAGATGTAATGGCCCCATGCCGATTTGCTCATCCAACTGCCACAACAACTCGATTCGGCTGCAGTTTGGCACTTCGGCGGTGCTGGTTGGCGTATTAGTCGGTGAAGCGGCGGCGGGGATGGTATCAGGCGTGAGAGGTGCGAGATCACCTTGGAGGTTAGCAGCCTGCGGCTGAGTGCTATGGGCAGCGCCAATCATTAACAGTGCAAACAGCGGCAACGCCGCCAGCCAATGACTTTTCATCCAACCTCCGAAAACAAAACGGGCAGTACTTAATGATACTGCCCGTTTTACTATTTCGCCGCCAATCTCTTTACATTCAGTCACTCAGCGTGCTGTTTTGAGGTAATTAGCCGGCGCGAGAGGCGATTAAAGCGCTTTCATCCAGGCACTTTCTGGCAACAGATACAGCCCATTTTCATGGATCGCACCCTCACCCACAATGTGGCCAATACCTGAAGCCATCACTGCTAAGGTCACATCAAACGCATTCAAGCTATCACCATACCCAGCGGTGAGGTTAAACATAGAACCATCAGCTAACAGGTACAGGGTTTTGTCGCCCAATTGGTAAGCATCCACGTATGGCATTGGCAAGCTATGGCTGGCGTTAGCTTTTAAGTAAGGCACATCAATCTCTTGCGACACATGACCAACGTTAAGAATAAACGCGCCATCTTTCATGTTATCCAGATGCTGCGCACTCAACACGCCGTATGCGCCGGTAGCCGTGGCAATCACGTCCGCATGTTTTACCGCTTCAGCCAAATCGACCACAGGCCAGCCATCATATTTGGCTTGCAATGCACGGGCAGGGTTTAGCTCGGCAATTTCCACTTGGCCGCCATAAGCTTTGGCCGATGCCGCAACCCCTTGGCCCACTAAACCATAGCCAATCACGATCACTTTTTTCTCGTGCAGGGTCAGGTGAGTAGTTTGGAAGAAGGTGTGCCATGCGGTCAGCCCCACCATATGACGGTTATGCAACCCCTCTTTAACTGGCAGATCGTCCCAGTTAAAGATCGGATAACGAGGCTCAACGCCGCCCAAACGGTTGATACCTGAGCCAGTCGCTTCCAAGCCGGCAATGATGTTCGGCCCAGTTTCACTCTGATGTAAACGGGTGGTCAAATCCGCGCCCATTTCGCACAGATGGGTAGGATTCCACGCCAACGCTTTATCGAAGGAGTCAGACCAATCCGCATCGCTCATATCACGCCATGCGTGCGCTTTAGCGCCCTTTTCCACCAAATAAGCCACCACATCATCTTGCACAGTTGTTGGGTTGCAGGTGGTTAAAAACACCTCGGCGCCTTTATCAAGTATGCCAGCCACCAGCGGTGCCATTTTTAAATCGAGGTGCATATTGCAGGCAAGTTTAATGCCGGTGAGATCTGGCAGCGCAGCAACTGCAGCGCGAGTACGTGGCATATGCAGAGTGGCCCAAGCCAACTCAGCGGCGAAATCTTGATACATAGATCAGGCTCCAACAACTTTAAAGGCGGCTATTCTACCGATTTTAGATAGCAAGTTAAGCGCAGAATCGCCTTGGCAACTATTGAAACCCGATCCCATTAGCCCATTGTCACAAATCCGGCTTGCTGGCGAATACGGCCTAACCATTTTTGAATTGCAGGATAAGCTGATAGCGAAAATCCGCCTTCCTCTGCCACATGAGTATAGGCAAACAAGCTGATGTCGGCGGTGGTCAACTGCTCCCCTACTAAATAAGGAGTTTGACTGAGTTGTTGCTCCATCACCTGCAAGGCTTTATTGCCGCCGGCTTGCTTAGCTTGGTACTCAGCGCGGCGCTCCTCTGGCAATCCCAGATACTTGGCAATAAACCGAGCGACCGCGACATAGGGCTCATGACTGTATTGCTCGAAGAACTGCCACTGCTGAACTTTGGCCAATTCAAAGCGATCCAGCGGTAACAGCGCAGTGCCTGCCGCAAGATAATTAATGATGGCATTGGACTCAGACAGGGTTTGGCCGCTCGGTAACACCAACAAAGGGATTTTGCCATTAGGGTTTTTCGCTAAGAAATCTGCAGTACGGGTGTCTCCCGCCAGAATATCCACCTCGACCCAATCATAATCAAACCCAAGCAAGCCACAGACTAACTGGATTTTGTAACAGTTGCCTGATTGGCGATCGCCATAAATTGTCCATTGCGCCATCTCATCACTCCCACAAATACGGCGAATTACCGTTAAACGCATCATGGTGTGGTTTACGCTGCTAGGCAAGCAAATCCTAATATGAAGTCACTGAGTAATCTGTCAGCCAAAGCGCTTTCATTTTCAGCGGTTAACTCGCTAAGATGCAGCACAGAGACAATGACAACGATTAACTATTTCAACGCTAAAGGTGGTAAAGATGGAACGTGCTTTTGATGCCATGGTAGCGGGCGCCCCCTACTGCATTAACGACCCAGAATTAGTAGAAATCCGCTATCAAACCCGCGATAGAGTGGACGCTTTTAATGCCCTCAGTGCCCGCCAAGTGGCAGAGAAGACCAAGCTGATTCAGCAAATTTTTGCCGAAGTGGGCGACGATGTGCATATCGAAAAGCCGATGCGGATTGATTACGGCTGTAATACCAAACTTGGCAGCCATGTGTTTATCAATTTTAATCTGACCGTGCTTGACCCCGGCTGTGTAACCATTGGCAACCATGTGTTTATTGGGCCGAATGTCTGCTTCTATACCGCGCTGCATCCAATGGATATTGCTGAACGTGACAGCCACACCGGCACCACCTTGCCCATAACCATTGGCGATCATGTGTGGATTGCTGGCGATGTAAAAATTCTGCCAGGGGTCAGCATAGGTGATGGTGCGGTGGTTGGCGCTGGCAGTGTGGTCACCAAAGATGTGCCCGCAGGCATGTTAGCGGCGGGTAATCCAGCAAAAGTTATCCGCAAAGCGGAATAAGCTTTCGTCCGATTTTAGTTATGCAAAGGGCAAACATGATGTTTGCCCTTTTGCTGCCGCGAGCCCCAAGTTGCCACGTGCGAAACTGCACAAAGTCGTGAGCGCCTTAGTTGTGTGCTGCCGCTTCAAATACCATTTCAACCAGATAGTCAGGATCAGCTAATGCCGCTTGTACGCATACGCGACTCGGCGCACAACCTGCGGGAAACCAGTTATCCCAAATCTCATTCAATACCGCTGCATTGGCAAAATCGGTGATATAGATGGTTACTGCCAACACATGGCGCCGATCACTGCCCACCAGCGCCAGCTTTTGCTCAGCTTGCGCCATAATCGCACTCACCTGCGCGTGCATGTCGCCTAACGGTTCACACTCAGGTACCTCTACAAAACGAGCAACCCCGTTATAAACAGTCACATCTGACCAACGGGTAGTCGGGTTTATACGTTGAATTGACATCATTACTCCGAGTCGGGTGTTTTATTGCGGCTCACTATAGCAAATCTCACGCTGGGCACTGGCGCAATTTGCTGCATGCGCCACTTGGTTAAATTGTCATACAAATATCGATTACTGCTTGACCCTAGCTGCGCGCTCGGGGCAGTATGCCTGCTAGTTTTTGTTTGTGAAGGAAACCTATGGCTGCTGAACTCTTTATCTTACGCCACGGCCAAACTGTGTTTAATGCGGAACGTCGGTTACAGGGGCAATGCAACTCACCGCTGACCCCGTTAGGCGAACGCCAAGCCTACGCCATGGGGCGCGCCATCGCTCAACAGCTGGGGCACAATGTGCAAGATTGGCAAATTGTCAGCAGTCCATTAGGGCGCACCCGCCAAACCAGCGCGTTAGTGTGTCACGGTATGGGGCTTGCTGCGGCGCAAGTAAAATACGATGCGCGGGTGCAAGAGGTTGGCTTAGGCGATTGGGAACATGGCCAGATTGAACAACTGCTGCAGCAATATCCGCAATTCAAAACCCGTAACGATTGGTATTTAGATGCGCCCAACGGCGAACGTTTGCCACAAGTACAAGCACGTTTAGCACAGTGGTTAGCGGAACTAGGCGAGCAAAAAACGATTGTGGTGAGTCACGGCCTCACCGGCATGATTTTGCGAGCGATGTTGCTGCAACTCAGCTATGAACAGATCTGGCTGCAGGAGCGCCCGCAAGATGCGCTGTTTCATTATCGCAATGGCGACTTAAGCAAAATCGCTGTTGATCCAGCGGATCTTCAACCCACTATCTCTGTTGCAGGAGTGTTGGCCAATGGCTGATAAGACTGAAACAGGACTGTTCGGGATAGGATAAGCGTAACTCGTCGCCAATTTATCGCTTGTTAGGCTTATGCTACCAAGGCAATAACAATTGGCGACGTCAGTCTATTCAACTGATTTCGTGGTTCAGTAAACCCACCAAGCCCGATATCTTGCTTGTCCAAGTATCGAGATCTTGTTGCAGTTTTTGGTTCTGCTCACTCAGTTGCTGATTGTTTGCTTTCTCTTCTTCGAGTTCCATTTTCAGCAGTTCGATGTGCTCGAGTGCTGACTGAATTTTTTGTTCCAGTTGGGACAGTAATTCAAGGCTCATGGGGAGTCCTCCTGGGGTTATCACGGGGCTGCGATTCTAGCAGCCTGTGGACATCACCGATAGCGGGCAATTTTTGACTGCTGCTTTTATCACCTCGATATCCGTTAAAAACAACCACTGTTTTTTGCTAAATGGCGCGTTGTTGCACTTTGTTGCCAAAATATTGTTTGCCTGTTCTGTCAAACAGCTTAAATGCTATTGACTTTCAATCGTACGATTCCTAGTCTGCTTAGACGATAATTAGGGTTGTACACAATGGAAATCAAGTATTGTTTAAAACCTGCCGCAGAACGCCGTCAAGAGCAGTTCCGTCCGGAGGGTAATGTAGGTTTTGGCCGGTTACGTACTGACCATATGTTTTTAATGGATTATTACGATGGTGAATGGCGCGATCCACGCATTGTGCCTTACGGCCCATTCGAATTGGCACCCGGTGCAATGGCATTGCACTATGGTCAGTCCATTTTCGAAGGTGCTAAAGCCTTCATGCACGACGACGGCGAAATTTATTCATTCCGCATTAACAAAAATGCTGAGCGTTTAAATCGTTCTGCTGACATTCTTTGCATTCCCAATATTCCTGAAGCGGATCAACAGCAAGCGATTCAAGCGCTGCTGGATGTGGATCGTTTATGGTTCCCAATGCAAGATGGCGCGTGTCTGTATATTCGCCCATTCATTTTCGCGACCGAAGATCGCCTGTCAGTGAGTCCATCCACTCGCTACACCTTCTGTGTGGTGGTGAGTCCAAGTGGTGCTTACTACGGCAAAGATTTAAGTGCGATCCGCTTGCTTATCAGCAAAAAATATCACCGTGCAGTGCCAGGCGGTACTGGCGCCTCTAAAGCGTCGGGTAACTATGCTGCGTCATTGCGTGCTGGCCGTGCAGCCGCTGAAGCGGGTGCTTCACAAGTATTGTATTTGGATTCAACCAATACCTACTTGGAAGAAGCCGGAGCTATGAACCACTTCCATATTTTGAAAGATGGCACTGTGGTTATCCCTGAATTCACTGACACCATTTTGCGCTCAATCACCTCGCAATCGATCATCGAATTAGCACCAACCTTGGGCTGCGATGTTCGCCAAGAAACCATCAAACTGGATGATTTCATTGCTGATATCGAAGCGGGTGAGATTGTTGAAGCTGGTGGTTTTGGTACCGCAGCAGTGGTATCACCTGTGGGCTCTTACATTTTTGAAGACGGCCGCGTGGTGACAGTGGCCGATGGCCAAGTCGGTGAAAACGTTAAACGTATTTACGACGTCTACACCGCAATTCAAAAAGGTCATCACCCAGCGCCTGCGGGCTGGTTGCAGCAAGTACCGCATTTAGAAAAGTAAGCGGTGTAACAAACAGCATCTTTTCAGCGACAAATGGAAAAACGCGGCAACTGCCGCGTTTTTTATGTGCTGGTTTTCGCGTGAATTTATTGTGCTCGCAGTAAAGCTAAGCAATCTGTTGCCGCCAGCGGCTTACTTAACAGGAAGCCCTGCACCTGATCGCAATCTTGCGAAGCCAAGTAATGAAGCTGCTCTTCATACTCAACCCCTTCAGCCACCACCAACAGCTCCAAACTGTGGGCTAAGGCAATAATGGCGCTGGTGATCGCCGCATCGTCAGGATCGGTCGATATATCCCGCACAAACTCACGGTCAATCTTCAGTGTATTGATCGGAAAACGTTTCAAATACGCCAAGCTCGAGTAGCCCGTGCCAAAATCATCGACCGCCAAACTTAAACCCAATTCCGCCAAACGATTAAGAATCGCGATCGATTGTCGCGGATGTTTCATCACCGCCGACTCAGTTAATTCAATTTCGAGCAATTGTGCCGGTAACTGATACTGGGCCAGCGTCTGCTCAATCTCATCAATAATCGCCAGTTGCAGCTGCCGTGCAGAAAGATTAATCGCAATCGGCACTAACCGTTGACCAGCCTCACGCCACTCGGCCAACTGCTGACACACTCGCTGCAGTATCCAAGAGCCAACCGCAGTGATCAGCCCTGTTTCCTCCGCAACCGGAATAAATTCACTCGGTGACACTAACCCCAGCTCTTCACTTTGCCAACGCAGCAATGCCTCAAAGCCAATGATCTCGCCGGACGACACTTGGTATTTCGGTTGGTAGACCAGATACAACTCATCTTTGCTCACCGCCTGTTTTAAGCCGGTTTCCAACTGCAGTTGCCGCACGGCGGAAACGTTAAGATGGGCAGTGTAGAACTGGAAGTTATTGCGCCCAAGCGACTTGGCGTAATACATCGCGGTGTCGGCATATTTCAACAGCTCTTGGGCATCAATGGCATCATCGGGGGAAAGGCTAATCCCTATGGAGGTGGTGATATCCAGTGTGGTTTGTTGTAGCTCAAACGGCTGATCCAGCACATTAATAATTTTTTCGGCAATCACAGTCGCCGCTTTGGCTTTGACGATTCCCTCAAGAATGATGG
This sequence comes from Shewanella avicenniae, assembly GCF_017354945.1. Taxonomy (NCBI): domain Bacteria; kingdom Pseudomonadati; phylum Pseudomonadota; class Gammaproteobacteria; order Alteromonadales; family Shewanellaceae; genus Shewanella; species Shewanella avicenniae. The sequence goes on from NZ_CP071503.1 coordinate 3,815,170, forward strand.
TGAACTCATCACCACCGATCCGCGCCACGGTATCACTGGCGCGAATAACACCTGAGAGGCGTTTTGCCACTGCTTTCAGCAGCTCATCGCCTACCTGATGCCCTTTAGAATCATTGATATTTTTGAATCGGTCTAAGTCCAAAAACAGTAGCGCGACTTTCGTTTCATTGCGCTTGGCTTTTTCCAAGGCGTGCCACAAACGATCATGGAATAGCGCACGGTTTGGCAGACCGGTTAAGGTGTCATAGTTGGCCAATAGCCGCAGATCTTCTTCTGCTTTTTTGCGGTCAGAGATATCACTAAACACCATCACCAGATGGCTCGCCTCGCCCTGACCATTGAGCACCTGATTGACCTCCAACCACACCAATATCGTGGTTTGGTCGGCGTGACGCAGTAAAATTTCACCTGCCCAGTGACTATCGCGGATTAATTCATTTTCGATTTTGCGGTAATCAATAGCACGGTAAAGTCCCCGCGTGAGCGCCAAACAATAACGCCCTTCAATCTCAACATCGGTATAACCTGTGATCCGGCTAAAGGCGGGGTTCACCGAAATCACCCGATAATCTAAATCACAGATGACCACCGCTTCATTCAAGCTTTCTAACACTTGATACGATAATTTCAGCTCATCTTCTTGCAGTTTACGCACGTTGATATTGGTGTAGGTCCCCGCCATGCGTATTGGCACATTAAACTTATCGCGCGCCGATATTTTGCCGCGCTCCACCGCCCACTCCCACTCTCCATCAGGCGAAATCACTCGATATTCGGCCTCATAATACGGCGTTTTATCGGCTAGATAATCGGTCAACGCCTGCTGAACTTGGGCACGATCCTCGGGATGAATCATCGATAAATACACTTTTCTTTCGATGGTATCTAATAACTCATCATCTTGATTAAGCTGGGTAATGGTGAGCTTATCCGTCAGAAGATGCCAATCCCACAAGCGGTAACCGGAGCCCCACAAGGCCAGCTTAAACCGTTCATTAGAATCACTGATTTGTTGTTGAATCCGCCGCTCTTTTTGCCATTTATGACTCACTGAACGGGTCAGTTGAACAATCAACAGCAAGATGAGAAATGCGTAAAAACCAAACGCTTCGGTGGTCCGGTAAAAGGGCGCGCGGATCAGAATACTGGCCAAGCGCTGCTGACTATAATCGACACTGCCATCCAACCTATGCCGTACCAACAACTGGTATTGGCCAGCGGGCAACGCGGTATAGTTAATCTCATTCATCTTCTCGTAGGGGTGCCAGTTGCTGTCTAACCCTTGCAGCATAAAGCTGTACTGGTGATGCCCCGGATAGCTGAAATCAATCGGGGAGACTTTAAAACTCAACAGCTCGGTACTGTAGGGTAAGTCAATAGAGATAAGATCATTAAAGCGATAAAAATCAACCACGCGGTCGCCTATACGATAGCTCGACAGCGCCACTTCATCATCGATACGTTGATTGGGAATATCATTCGGATTAAAACTGTTTAACCCACGAATGCCGCCAAACCAGATGGTGCCATCCGCATCTTGCCAGGTCACCCCGCCATTAAATTCCGGCGATTGGATCCCTTCATTTTCGTTAAAGGTTACCACTTGGTTACTGACGATATTGAGCCGACTGATGCCAGCATTACTGGAAAACCAGAGATTGCCCTTAATATCCGCCTGCAATGCATAGATGGTATTAATCGGCAGTCCATACTCAGCGGTGATATTACGCAGTTCACCGTTGGCCAATACCGCTAAACCACCATGAGTGGCAAACCAGATTTTGCCATTGGCTTGCTCCAACACATCCCGCACGATGGGGTGACCGAGCTGCTTGGCAGAAAAATACCGAATCTCGCCATCTTCGGCAATCAGGTAAGTGCCCTCCATGGTCATCACCCACAAACCACTTTGGGTATGCCGCAGATTAAGGATCAATTGATGCAGTTGTGACGCAGTTTCGCCGGGCACGATCGGCAAAGGAACCTCGCGGCAATCACCGCTGGCAATATCGTAGCGATAGAGGCTACTGCCGACTGCTAACCAAGCAATATCATTCGGGCTGATATAGAGACTGCGGATTTGTGCACGCTCAAAAGGTAACTCGATAAAGTCGAGTTGATCTGGCAAGCTGAGCCGCGCTAAGCCTTTGCTGGTCGCCCACCATAATCGCTGCTGGCTATCTTCTTCGATATCCCATACTCGCAGTGATGCTGGCGATTCCGACGGCGGCAATACGCTGGCAATCACGCCATTGATCGAGTGAAACTGCCCTTGCGGATCGATACGATAGGCACCGGCATCATTGGTACCAACATAGATATCGCCATTACTCGCCCTTATTACCGCGCGCACATTGTTGTTACGCAGCAGCCCATCCGGTTCGCTGTCATTAAAAATATGGCGAAAGTACTGGCGGTCGACGTTGATGCGGTTTAGCCCAGCATGGCGACTACCGACCCACAAATTACCCTGTTTATCATAAAGTAAACGCAGCACATCATTATCACTGATGCCATCTGCCGTGTAAGGGGAGTAACGGATTACTTCACTTTGGCTGACAGGTGTTTGCCCTAATAAATGCACCAACCCGGTATTATTACCCCCCAACCAAACGCCACCCGCGTTATCAAACGCAAGATCGCTAATAGCCTTACGGCTATCTGCAAGCTGATAGATCAGGCGTGGCGCGGCATCTAAAGTGGAATAGCGCCAAAGATTAGCACCAATGGCAACCCACAGTGCATTATCCGGTGCCCGCTTTATTACTGTTGCAGATTGACCGTTATGCGGTAATTGAAATGGACGCGCTTCGCCATCTTGATAAAGATACAGCCCATGCTCTGCGGTACGGATTAATAGATGCTCTGAATCTAATGCAATCAGTTGTTCAAGTTTGGGCGAACTAAGCTTACTGATCGCCACTGAATGCAGCTTGCGTTGGCTTGGCTCATAGACATACAAACCGCGATTGGTGGCAAGCCACAATTGGTCGTCGAGCAGCGCTAAATCTTGCACGTTCAACTGTGTCACCCCGACCGGTAGCTCGATGTGTTCAAACTTGCCACTGGTCAAATCCAGCTTATCAAGCCCGGTGGTAAACGTGCCGATCCACAAGGTATCACCTTGCTGCAGCAGCGAGCGGATAAAGCTGTCACTGAGCGAATTGGGGTTGTCACGTTCGTGCAGAAACAGGCTGAAGTCGGTGCCATTGTAGAGGTGCAGCCCGTCTTGGGTTCCAATCCACAACATGCCGCTGTTGCTTTCCAGCAGTGAATAGATGGTGTTTTGATTTAACCCATCAAGGCTATCAATATGCTGAAAACGATACTGCGACTTTGGTGCAGCCTCGGCCGGCATTGCACTCAACACTAGACAAAGCAGCAGAATCAACACGTCCAATATGCGCAACAACGTACTTCCGTAACTCTTTAGAAATGTGTGTGTAACATAGCGTATAACAATTGCCGTTGGTATGACTAACTGAATTTAAGACGAAAAAAAGGCCTTGCCGGAAGGGGGGAAAGCAAGGCCTTTTGGCTTGGAACTCGGTTTACCTTAGAAGCTGTTTTCTGGGATGCGTACCCAGCCTTCCATCAATACGCGAGCACTCCGGCTCATCACCACTTGGCTGACTTGCCACTGACCGTCTACTTGCCGCGCACTGGCACCCACTTTGAGCGTGCCAGAGGGATGACCAAAACAGATCTGCTCACGTTCACCGCCACCGGCAGCAAGATTCACTAATGTGCCAGGGACTGCAGCGGCCGTTGCAATCGCCACTGCGGCGGTACCCATCATGGCGTGATGCAGTTTACCCATCGAGAGTGCACGAACGCACAGATCGATATCGGCGGTTGTAATCAATTTTCCGCTTGATGAATTGTATTCTGTACTTGGGGCTACAAAGGCGATTTTCGGGGTATGCTGCCGTGCGCCAATTTCATCCAGTTGCTTGATGAGGCCCATTTTCAATGCACCGTAAGCACGCAACTGTTCAAAGCGACTCAACGCCGCAGCATCGCTGTTAATGTCATCCTGTAACTCGGTGCCTTGATAACCAATATCAGCGGCATTGACGAAGATGGTAGGAATACCAGCGTTGATCAGAGTTGCCTTGAGTTTGCCGCTGGCGACCAAGGAGGTCGGCACCTCTAGTTGATCCACTAAATTGCCAGTCGGGAACATGCTGCCGCCATCGCTATCATCGGCAGGGTCAACAAAAGTGATCTGCACTTCTGCCGCTGGGAACGTCACCCCATCAAGCTCAAAGTCACCGCATTCGACCACTTCGCCATCTACCATCGGCACTTGCGCCAGAATGGTTTTGTGAATGTTCGCTTGCCAGATACGCACGGTACAGATGCCGTTATTTGGCACTCGCTCAGGGTCAACTAAACCTTTACTGATGGCAAACGCCCCCACCGCCGCAGTGAGATTGCCGCAGTTGCCACTCCAGTCGACAAAGGCTTTATCAATAGCCACCTGACCAAACAGGTAATCAACATCGTGATCAACTTGACTGCTGCGACTGAGGATGACGGTTTTGCTGGTACTCGAAGTCGCACCGCCCATACCATCGGTGTGCTTACCGTAAGGGTCTGGACTGCCAATCACCCGCAGCAGCAACGCATCACGGGCTGCACCCGCTTGCTGTGCCACTTCAGGCAGATCCTCAAGGGCAAAAAACACCCCTTTGCTGGTACCGCCACGCATATAGGTGGCGGGAATTTTCACTTGGCGAGTGACCATCAGTTTTGCTCCTCAAGAAACTCTTGGGCAAAACGTTGCAACACACCACCCGCTTGATAGATTGTCACCTCTTCGGCGGTATCGAGACGACACAGCACCGGTACATCAAGGCTTGAACCGTCTTGACGATGGATCAGCAGCGTCAGTGTGGCGCCAGGTGTCGGTTCGCCCATCACATCAAAGGTTTCCGTGCCATCAATGCCGAGAGTAATGCGGTCGGTGCCCGCCATAAATTGCAACGGCAACACGCCCATGCCCACCAGATTGGTGCGATGGATCCGCTCAAATCCTTCAGCGACAATGGTTTCTACCCCGGCCAGACGCACCCCTTTGGCGGCCCAGTCACGGCTTGAGCCTTGACCATAATCTTTACCAGCGATGATGCACAAAGGCTGACGGCGCTGCATGTAGGTTTCAATCCCTTCCCACATCCGCACTTGCTTACCCTCTGGTTCAAGCCGCGTCAGCGAACCTTGAATCACCTTACCTTGTTCATCACGTACCATTTCGTTGAACAATTTGGGGTTGGCTAAGGTGGCGCGTTGTGCAGTTAAGTGGTCACCGCGGTGAGTGGCGTAAGAGTTAAAATCCTCTTCCGGCAAGCCCATTTTGGCCAAGTATTCACCAGCGGCACTGCTGGCCATAATCGCGTTAGATGGTGACAAGTGATCGGTGGTGATGTTGTCACCCAACACGGCCAACGGGCGCATCCCTTTAAGGGTACGTTCGGCCGCTAAGGCGCCTTCCCAGTAAGGTGGGCGGCGAATATAGGTACTCATTGGCCGCCAATCATAAAGTGGGCTGATCTTCTCGCCGTAGTCGACTTTGAGATCAAACATCGGCTCGTACACCTGATGGAACTGCTCGGGTTTCACCGAACTTTTAATCAGGGCATCAATTTCTGCATCGTCTGGCCAGATATCTTTCAGGTAAACCGCGTTACCTTCGCTATCTGTGCCCAGCGGATCTTTTTCAATATCAAACCGAATCGAACCAGCAATGGCATAGGCCACCACTAACGGTGGCGATGCTAAAAACGCCTGTTTGGCGTAAGGGTGAATGCGGCCATCAAAGTTGCGGTTGCCTGACAACACTGCAGTGGCGTACAGGTCGCGATCAACAATCTCTTGTTGGATTTTTGGGTCTAGTGCGCCACTCATCCCGTTACAAGTAGTACAGGCGAATGCCACCACGCCAAAGCCGAGCGTTTCCAAACTTGGCAGTAGGTTTGCTGCTTCCAGATACAGTTTGACCGTTTTTGAGCCTGGGGCTAATGAGGTTTTGACCCACGGCTTGCGGCTTAGGCCTTTGGCCACCGCATTGCGCGCCAACAAGCCGGCGGCAATCACGTTGCGCGGGTTACTGGTGTTGGTACAGCTGGTTATGGCCGCGATAATCACCGCGCCATCGGGCATTAAATCACCCTCTTGCTGATAAGCAGCACTGATGCCTTTTTCAGCCAAGGTGCTGGTTGCCACCCGTTTATGCGGGTTAGAAGGGCCAGCGATATTGCGCACCACAGAGGAAAGATCAAACGTCAGTTTGCGCTCATAGTGGGCTTGGGTGAGCGTGTCGCTCCAAAGTCCAGCGGCTTTCGCATAGGTTTCCACCAACTGCACTTGCTGTTCAGCACGGCCCGTCAGTCGCAGATAATCTAGCGTTTGCTGGTCGATATAGAACAGCGCCGCGGTTGCGCCATATTCAGGGGTCATGTTGGAGATAGTTGCGCGATCACCTAAGGTCAGATGCGCCGCACCTTCGCCAAAGAATTCAAGATAAGCAGACACCACCCGTTGCTCGCGCAAAAATTCCGTCAGCGCCAACACAATATCGGTCGCGGTAATGCCAGGCGCAGGTTTGCCAGTGAGTTCTACCCCGACAATATCGGGCAGACGCATCCATGAAGCGCGGCCAAGCATGACGCTTTCGGCTTCCAAGCCGCCAACACCGACCGCAATCACCCCGAGGGCATCCACATGCGGGGTGTGGCTGTCCGTACCCACTAAGGTATCGGCAAAGGCCACGCCATTACGGGCGTGCACCACAGGCGACATCCGCTCAAGGTTAATTTGGTGCATGATGCCGTTCCCCGGCGGGATCACATCCACGTTATCAAACGCCTTTTTACACCAGTTGATAAAATGGAATCGGTCTTCGTTACGGCGATCTTCAATGGCGCGATTTTTTTCAAACGCATCCGCCTCAAAGCCCGCATGCTCCACCGCCAACGAGTGATCCACGATCAATTGAGTGGGTACCACAGGATTCACTTTCGAGGGGTCGCCGCCCTTTTCGGCAATGGCATCACGCAGACCAGCTAAGTCAACTAATGCGGTTTGGCCCAGAATATCGTGGCACACCACCCGAGCGGGAAACCACGGAAAATCCAGATCGCGCTTACGCTCAATCAACTGGCTCAAATAACTGGTTAACTGCGCAGGGTCGGCTTTTCGCACTAGATTCTCGGCATGTACCCGAGAGGTATAAGGCAGCGCATCCCACGCACCGGCTTGAATTGCATTGACGGCCGCAGCGGCATCAAAATAATCCAGCCCTGTGCCTGCTAGTGCTTCTCGATAGCTTTTGTTCATAATCCTTGCACTCAACTTGTAGAAGCGGCCGTAGCCGCTTCATGATGGCTCGTTGGCGTGATTTACACGTCTTCCATATAGCGCGCTTAACGCTGGCTGATTGGGGTGACTTGGCGCAGCTCTTCACCGACATAGTCCGCACTTGGGCGAATAATGCGATTGTTGGCGCGTTGTTCCATCACGTGTGCCGCCCAGCCGGTCAGGCGGGAGCAGACGAAGATTGGGGTAAACAGCTTGGTAGGAATACCCATGTAGTGATAAGCGCTGGCGTGGAAGAAGTCCGCGTTACAGAACAGCTTTTTCTCTTGCCACATCAAGGCTTCACAGGCAACAGACACGCGATACAAACGATCATCACCATACTCACCCGCCAGTTTCTCTGACCAAGATTTGATGATGGCGTTACGAGGATCTGACTCGCGATAGATCGCATGGCCAAAGCCCATGATCTTATCTTTACGTTCCAGTTTGCCCAACAACACTTCACGGGCATGGTCTTCAGAACGCATATCTTGGATCAACTCCATGGCTGCTTCGTTAGCACCGCCGTGCAATGGGCCACGCAACGAACCAATAGCGCCAGTGATACAGGAGAACATGTCTGACAAGGTTGATGCACACACCCGCGCAGTAAAGGTTGAGGCATTGAACTCATGCTCTGCATAAAGGATTAGCGATACGCTCATCACCTTGGCGTGCAATGGCGATGGTGCCTTGCCGTGCAGCAGATGCAGGAAGTGTGCGCCGATTTCATCATCGTCAGTTTCGGTGTCGATGCGCACGCCATCATGGCTGAAGCGATACCAGTAGCAGATGATAGATGGGAACGCTGCTAACAAACGATCCGCTACATGTGACTGTTCACTAAAATCGTTTTCTGGCTCAAGGTTACCCAGCATAGAGCAGCCGGTACGCATTACATCCATAGGGTGAGCGCTGGCCGGGATCCGCTCTAGCACCTCTTTCAATGCTTGCGGCAAACCACGCATGGCTTTGAGTTGAGTTTTGTAGCTGGCGAGCTCGGCTTCTGTGGGCAGTTCGCCGTGAAGAATCAGGTAAGCAACCTCTTCAAAGCTGGTATTTTCAGCAAGATCTTTAACATCGTAGCCACGATATGTAAGGCCTGAACCTGATTTTCCTACAGTACTCAGTGCGGTTTCCCCAGCACTCTGGCCACGCAAACCTGCGCCACCTAATTTCTTGTCAGTCATGACTGCGTCCCTCTTTCCGTTAACGCTTTTGGTATCGCGACCTCGGTCGCTATCGGTTATTAGCAGCGATGTCTCCCCCCATGGAGCACACCGCTGTACGGCATTGGGTCAAGCCACTACATGAGCAAATTGCTCGATTTGACCTGCGTGAAAACTATTTAAATAGTTGATCTAACTTATCTTCGTAGTTGTGGTAGCCAAGAAACTCATACAATTCAGCACGGGTTTGCATGGTGTCGACCACATTACGCTGATGTCCATCTTGCAGCAGCGCCTGCATCACTTTCAGTGCGGCCTTGTTAGCGGCTCTGAAGGTGCTGAGTGGATAGAGGATCATCTCGACACCCACTTCGGCAAGTTGCTCTTTGTTGAACAATTCGGTTTGGCCAAACTCGGTCATGTTGGCGAGAATTGGCGCTTTGACCACTTCTTTAAAGTGGCGGTATTGATCGAGTTCGGTCAGCGCTTCGGCAAAAATCATATCTGCGCCTGCTTCGATATATTTGGCGGCGCGTTCAATGCCGGCTTCCAGCCCTTCGACAGCCACAGCGTCGGTACGCGCCATAATGACGAAGTTGTCATCTTGGCGAGCGTCAACGGCGGCCTTGATGCGATCCACCATCTCTTCGGTGCTGACCACAGCTTTGTTTGGGCGGTGTCCACAGCGCTTTTGCGACACTTGGTCTTCCATATGCACCGCCGCAACGCCAGCCTTTTCAAACTCTTTGATAGTACGCGCGATGTTAAATGCCCCACCCCAGCCGGTATCGATATCCACCAACAGCGGCAGATCAACCGCCGAAGTGATACGGCTGGCATCAATCAACACATCATTCATTGAGGTCATGCCAAGGTCAGGCAAGCCATAAGAAGCGTTGGCCACACCAGCACCTGACAAATACAGCGCCTGCACACCTGCTTGCTCGGCCATTAATGCAAAATACGCATTGGTGGTGCCCACAATCTGCAGCGGTGGGTTCGCATCCAACGCTTGGCGGAATCTTAATCCGGCACTCTTTTTCATCTTCTAGCTCCTTGAGTTAGCTCAGTTCACCGCACTTTGCTGTGCCGTTAACTGTTGCAGTCGCTGCTGAGTATTTTGGCGACCCTGTTCAATGTGGCGGCGCATCAACAGCCCCGCGAGTTCTGCATCACCGGCAGCAATCGCTTCGACAATGCGGCGATGTTCAGCAATCGCACGTACTGGGCGAGAGCTGCTGGTGCATTGGTAGCGATACATCCGCAACAGGTGATATAAGCCGCCAATCAAGGTTTCTTGCAGATGGCGGTTACCACTGGCTTGAATAATTTGGTAGTGAAAGTCGACATCACCGTCTTGCTGAAAATAACTATCGCCACGGGCAAGATCGGCCTCTTGCTTCTCTAACAAGGCCCACAGTTGTTCGAGCTGCTGTTCAGAGATCCGTTTCGCGGCAAGCTCGCAGGCCATCCCCTCTAGGGTGCTGCGCAGCTCATACAGATCGTTGAGTTCTTCTACTGTGAGGGTGGCGACACGGGCGCCCACATGCGGGATCCGCACCACTAGACGTTGCCGCTCCAGCTGTTGCAGTGCTTCGCGGGTTGGGCCGCGGCTAATGCCATATTTTTCGGCAAGAGCTTGCTCATTGATTTTGCTGCCTGGACGCAGCTCACCCCGAATGATGCTTTCTTGGATCTGCACCAAAATTTGTTCAACCAAGGTTTGGTTCTTGTCTGAACTTGGGTTTTCAATGGGCGTTTTTAATGACTGCATTCGACGTTTAAATAGTGGATTGTTGACAATGTCGCTCACAATATGAGCATAAGTGATCATTGTCAACAATCTGCAGACCTAGACGTAAGTCTATAAAACCGTATCAAATAAGGTTAATACTTTGATTATTAATCATTATTATTATTTTAATGATGCTTTTATTTAATACAATGCTTTAGCTAACTCTAAAGTTATTGTCGACAATATTATGATGATAAAGACCCGAGCCTTTAATCTGAGTAGAATCGGCGCATAAGCATTTTATGCGGCAGGAATTTAAGGATAGACCATGAGTCGAGGCAAGGTATTGGTAAGTGCATGTTTACTGGGCTCAGCGGTACGGTATGACGGCAGGGATAACCTCATCGCACACCCGCTGCTACAGCAATTGCAGACACAGCAACGGCTCGTCAGTTTCTGTCCTGAATGCGCTGGCGGTCTTAGTACACCGCGAGCACCCGCGGAGCAGCAAGGCAACCGGGTTGTCACGGTCGCGGGCAAGGATGTCACCGCGAAATTTGAATTAGGGGCGGACTTAGCGGTGCAAACAGCGCAACGGCAACAGGTGGTGATGGCGGTTTTGAAAGCCAAAAGCCCCTCTTGCGGAGTGGGCCAAATTTACGACGGCAGCTTTTCAAAAACCTTGGTCAATGGTGATGGTGTAATGGCTGCACGGTTGCAGGCGGCGGGCATTTCGACGTTTTCGGAATTACAGCTAACAGAGGCCAGCGCATGGCTGGCCAACTATGACGCGATAGACGCTTGATGATACTGCTGAGTCAGTTGTCTTGGCGTTAGAATTCGGGCTCGGCGTTAACGCTTTGGTTCTGCTTTAACGCTTTGGCTCAGCCAGAATGGCATCTATCTGAGCATCTTTCTCTTCCCAGATCTGATTTAACCAGCGTTGGAACTCAACCCGATACTCTGGCTCGCTGAAGTACCTGTCTGCATCCACTTCGGGTACTGGCAACGCGTTCACACGAATCACGATGCGTCGCACTTTACCGTGCATCACGCTACTCAGAATGTCGGCAGGCGCGTCTGGATAGACCACGGTGACGTTTAACAGCGCATCAAACTGTTCACCCATTGCCGACAGCGTAAAGGCAATCCCGCCCGCCTTCGGCTTTAACAGATGTTTGTACGGCGAATTCTGCCGTTTGCGCTTCTGCTCGGTGAAACGACTGCCTTCGACATAGTTAATAATCGAAGTGGGCAAGTCTTTAAACTTCTCACACGAACGCCGAGTGGTTTCTAAATCTTTACCACGCAGTTTGGGGTTCTTTTTCAGTTTTTCTGGGCTGGTACGATTCATAAATGGCATATCCAGCGCCCAACAGCCCAAGCCCATAAATGGCACGTATAGCAGCTCTTTTTTTAAAAAGAACTTCAGCATCGGAATGTTATTACGGAAAATGTAGGTATGCGCCGCGATATCAAAACCACTGAGATGGTTACTGATAAGCAAATACCAACCATCTTTTTTAAGTAAGTCGAGGCCTTCAACATCCCACTCGACTTTAGCAATCAGGCGCAGAATCGCGCCGTTGCATGTGGCCCACGCCCACATAAAACTGTTCATCACGCGGGTGACGTTGACACGCCAACCTTTCAGCGGGACCAACAGCTTGACCAAACCACCAAGAAACACCAAGGTGCTCCACAGCGCCGTGTTTACAATCAATAACAAGGTACTGATAAAAAACAGCACAGATCCCGGAAGAAAATGCAGCATTACGCTTTCTCCTGTGATGCAGTGTGTTGAAGCTGTTCAAGCACGTCGTCTTTGTGCTGCCAGATCTGGTTTAATTTTTCTTGGAATTGCTGCTTGAATTCACGGTCGTTCATGTAGTCGCCGCGCATCTCTTGGCTGATCTCACTCAGCTCAACCGCCACGTAAACATCTTTGACATTGCCACTGATGTAATCCCAAAAGGTGGGGATTTTTTCAGGATAGTAGATCGACACGTTTAGCAGCTTGTGGATTTGATCGCCCATTGCCGATAGCGCAAACGCCATGCCGCCTGCTTTCGGGCGCAGCAGATGTTTATAAGGGGAATTTTGCTTGGCATGCTTCGCTGTTAAAAAGCGTGTGCCTTCAACAAAGTTCATTACACTCACTGGGTTATGCTTAAATTTGGCGCAGGCCTTACGGGTGATCTCAATATCTTTGCCCTTGAGCTTTGGATTCTTTTTCAGCTGCGCGGTGGTGTAGCGGCGCATAAATGGAAAATCCAACGCCCACCAAGCTAAACCCAGCACCGGCACATAAATTAACTGCTGTTTCAAAAAGAATTTTAAAAATGGCACGCGACCATTGAGCAGACGCTGCAACATCAAGATATCGACCCAGCTTTGGTGGTTGGCGATCACCATGTACCACTCTTTGGTCGACAATTCTGGCATCGCTTCGATGTGCAGTTTTACTGGGTGAAAAATCTTTTCAATCAGCCCATTAGTGCTAATCCAACCGCTAGCACACTTATCGAGAATTGCACTAATCACACGTTGCAACGGCTTAATAGGGATCAGTTTGACCACACTACCTAACAATATAGGAATCGCCCAAAGCAGGGTGTTGATGACGTAACCCAGAAACGCCAAAGAACCACGGATAAGTGCCAACTGATAAGCTCCAAAATCGAGGGGGAATTTAAAGAGCGCATATGTTAACCGCTGTTGCCCTTTGGCTCAATCGCTGAGCACAGCTTGTACGACCTGTTCGGCAATCTTAGCCACAAACAAAAACTCCCCGGGGTAACCGAGGAGCTTCATTCATTTCAATCAGCGGTCAGCGCGATTAGAAGTGATATTTAACGATTGCTGAGTAGGTGCTTTGGTTGATGCCATCAACACCATACTTGTTCTTCCAGTAATCGTACTCAATACCCACCATCAGCTTGTTCTTCTGAGCTTCACCGAAGATCACCGCACCCAAGTCATATTTGATCTGTGGGTTGAAGTGAATGTTGTTTGAGTAGTTGTCTTCGTCTGATGCGAATACCCAGTCAATGAAACCGTCGATCACCAGGTTGCTGCTGCCCACTGGAATATCGATACGGTAACACGGAGTGAACTGCCAGCCAGTGCTGTTGTTGTTGTTCGCGTTACGACGATAGGTGTTCAATTGCAGGTATGAGAAGTATGGAACGTTCACGTCCACACCTACACCGTACAAGAATGTTTCTACTGAACCTTCACCGTGTTCCATAGTGAACGCCAGTGATACGTCAGAGATGATACCCGCCGCAACTTTAGTGCCGAGGATTTTGCTCGCGCTGAAGCGTGGTGAGATTTCACCGTAGCTAGTGTTTGATTGCGCAGCGCCATCATTGTTGAAATGGATAAAATCGTGGAATGCGAACCAGTCGCCGTATTTCCAACCGCCAGCTGATTCAACAGTCACCGTCGTTTGTTCATCAGGATCGAGCTTATAGTCGCTACCGTAAAGTACAGTCACGCTGGTGTCAGTCCACTGTACTAAATCTTCACTATAGGCCTGAGGTGCTGCTGCAAGTAGCGCCAGACATAAACAGGTTTTTTTCATCACTTTTCCCTTGGTAGAGTCAGAAGCAAAAATGGGTTTAACCGGTTTTTACGACGTCCCTTTAATTCAGTCTGTGACCAAGTCCTATGGGCGAATTTTAATAATTGTCACCGGGTAAAAATCCCGAGCACTATAGGGAAAAATATCGCGATACTCAAAGATTTTTTACGAAATCATACAAATTTACACATTCAAATATAACCAATTGAATTTAAATGACATTATTTTTAAAATCTGCTGTTTTTTACAGCAATCCACACTTCGGTCATCAGAAAAGATTAAGAATTTGTGATCTGCCCTTTAGTTCACAGTCGCTCAAGCGCGATTTGCGCAAGATTTATCCAGTCAGATTTCAGCCAATCTTGACATAATATGTCGCATTATTAAAAAACTGTTGTTATAGTGCTTTCATGGTGACGGGATGTGAAGGGGGAACAATGTCGTCAAATCCATCGTTTTACTGGCTGGTCATTGGTGTATTAATGATGCTGGCTGAGCTGATCATTCCGGGTGGCATTGTGGTTTTTCTTGGCCTCTCCAGCGTGATTGTCGCCGCAGCGTTATGGCTCAGTTTGATCAGCGGCCTGCCGCAAGCTTTTACCTTGTGGTTCATTTTATCCATCGTGCTTTTACTAGCCTTTCGCCAACTGACGCAAAAGTTGGTGGGCGGTGATTCGCATGTGGACAACACCGATGAAGAACTCGATATCTATAACCAAGTCGCGATGGTGAAAGAAGCCATCGGCCCAGGTGAACATTTAGGGCGTGTCAGCTTCCAAGGCGCGGATTGGCCAGCCTTAGGTGACGGCAGTGAGATTGCTGCGGGAAGCAAGGTACGAGTTGTGTGTCGTGAGAATATTGCGCTAGTGGTGGAACCACTGGCTGACTTTGACTGAGATTGCAGGGAGATCGCAATGTTAGCTTTTACTATCCTGTTTTTACTGGTGATGTTTGTCCTTTACAAACTGATGTTGATCGTACCCATGCGCGAAGTTCACGTGATTGAACGCTTGGGCAAATTCCGTACGGTGCTGGCACCAGGATTTCACTTCTTAATCCCATTTTTTGACCGAGTGGCCTATCGCCATGACACCCGTGAGCAAGTGCTCGACGTGCCACCGCAGAGTTGTATTTCAAAGGACAACATTCAATTAGAAGTTGATGGCTTAGTGTATTTACGTGTCATGGACGGCAAGCTAGCCAGTTATGGTATCGAGGATTATCGGCTGGCTGCAGTGAACTTGGCGCAAACCACCATGCGCTCCGAAATTGGTAAGTTAACCCTTAGTGAAACTTTTTCCGAGCGGGAACGCTTGAATGAAGCGATTGTGCGCGAAATCGATAAAGCGTCCGATCCTTGGGGGATCAAAATGCTGCGTTACGAAATCAAAAACATCACCCCTTCGCGGCATGTCATCCACACTTTAGAAAAACAGATGGAAGCTGAACGGCGTAAACGGGCAGAAATCACCCTCGCCAGCGCTGAAAAGGAAGCCACCATCAATATGTCGCAAGGTGAGCGCCAAGAAGCCATTAATATTTCAGAAGGTCACAAGCAGAAGCGGATTAATGAAGCAAAAGGTACGGCACAGGAGATTGCGATTGTTGCCAATGCGCAAGCTGAAGCGATGGCGATGGTTGCTAAGGCGATTGCGGTACAGGGCGGTAACGATGCAATGAATATGCAGTTAAAAGAGCAATTTATCGAACAACTTGGCCTGATTATCAAGCGTTCAGATGTCGCGGTAGTACCAGCAGAACTGGCCAAAATGGAAGGCTTTTTTGAAGGTATGGAGCAAGTCGCCGGCAGTGTTAATGCCAGCAAAGGAGTGAAAGCATGAACAACCTCAATACAGATTTAATTGTACTCGCCATTTGGGCGGTCATCTTTTTGGTGTTCATCGTGAATCTGTTTCGTTCGATTCGACTGGTGCCGACCAAGTCTGCCTACATCGTCGAACGACTCGGCAAATATCACTCCACCTTGGACGCGGGGTTTCATGCGCTAATCCCCTTTGTTGATAATGTGGCGTATATCCACGATCTCAAAGAGGAAACGATAGATGTGCCGCCACAGGAGTGTTTCTCCAGTGACGAAGTCAATGTCGAAGTTGATGGGGTTATCTATATCTCGGTGATGGACCCTGTCAAAGCCAGTTATGGTGTAACCGATTACCGTTATGCGGCCATTCAGTTGGCGCAAACCACCACCCGCTCGGTGATTGGTACCTTGGAGCTAGACCGCACCTTTGAAGAACGCGATCTTATCAGTGCTAAAGTGGTCGAAGTGCTCGACCAAGCAGGCGCCAGCTGGGGCATCCGCGTGCACCGTTATGAGATTAAAAACATCGCGCCACCAGAAACCGTGAAAAATGCGATGGAGATGCAGGTCAACGCTGAGCGTGAGCGCCGAGCGCTGTTAGCCAAAAGTGAAGGTGATAAACAAAGCCGAATTAATCGCTCTGAAGGGGTGAAACAGGAGATGATTAACGTCTCTGAGGGTGAGATGCAGCGGCGGATTAACGAAGCCGAAGGTAAAGCGGAAGAGATCTTAGCCATTGCCCACGCCACAGCCGAATCGATAGAAAAGCTCGCCGCAGTAATCAGTGCTCCAGGCGGCGAAAATGCCCTGCGGATGCAACTGGGTGAACAATTTCTCGCCAAGCTTGGCGAACTGGGTAAAGCCGGCAACCGCATCATTGTGCCCGCCAATGTCATCGATTTTGAACAATGGATGACCACCGTTGGGCTGCAGGAAAAAACCAGCAAGGCTTAAACGCTGAGTTTATTCGCCGACAGACACGAAAAAGCCGCTATTGATTAGCGGCTTTTTGCTGTCACGATGATGTTACTCAACTATTATTTTGAGCGCTTCATCGCATTGAAGAATTCATCGTTAGTCTTGGTCATGGCCAGCTTATCGATCAAGAATTCCATCGCGCTCACCTCATCCATTGGATTGAGGATCTTACGCAGGATCCACATTTTCTGCAGTTCGTCAGGTGACGTCAGTTTCTCTTCACGACGGGTACCAGAACGGTTGAAGTCGATCGCAGGGAAGATACGTTTTTCAGCGGCTTTACGCGACAGGTGTAACTCTTGGTTACCTGTACCTTTAAACTCTTCGTAAATCACTTCGTCCATCTTCGAGCCAGTATCAATCAACGCAGTAGCGATAATGGTCAAGCTACCACCGTTTTCAATGTTACGTGCAGCACCGAAGAAACGCTTAGGACGATGCAGAGCATTCGCATCAACACCACCAGTCAACACTTTACCTGATGAAGGAACAACAGTGTTGTAGGCGCGTGCCAGACGAGTGATCGAGTCGAGCAGGATCACCACGTCTTTTTTGTGTTCAACCAAACGCTTGGCTTTTTCAATCACCATTTCAGCCACTTGAACGTGACGGCTGGCGGGTTCATCGAAGGTAGAGGCAATCACTTCACCTTGAACCAAACGTTGCATCTCGGTCACTTCTTCAGGACGTTCATCGATCAGCAACACCATCAGCGTAACTTCTGGATTGTTATAACTGATCGATTGCGCGATGTTTTGCAGCAGCATGGTTTTACCCGCTTTTGGCGGCGCGACAATCAAACCACGTTGGCCCTTACCGATAGGTGAGCACAAATCCAAAATACGTGCGGTGATATCTTCTGTTGAACCATTACCGCGTTCCATACGCAGACGTTCTTCTGCATGCAACGGCGTTAAGTTTTCAAACAAAATCTTGGTGCGTGAGTTTTCCGGCTTGTCGAAGTTAACTTCAGACACTTTCAACAGTGCGAAATAACGTTCACCCTCTTTTGGCGGACGAATTTTGCCAAAAATGGTGTCACCAGTGCGCATGTTAAAGCGACGGATCTGGCTAGGCGATACATAGATATCGTCTGGACCGGCAAGGTATGAGCCGTCTGCACTACGCAAGAAACCGAAACCGTCCTGCAGAATCTCCAGTACACCACCGCCAAAGATATCTTCACCACTTTTTGAGTGGGCTTTTAGAATGGCGAAAATGATGTCTTGTTTACGAGCGCGCGCCATGTTTTCAATGTTCATGGCTTCGGCAAGTGCGACTAAGTCAGCAATCGACTTGTTTTTTAATTCACTTAAATTCATTTCTGGTGGGTCTTGTTTTAGCGAAAAAGCTCACGCGGTCAACCACTCAATATAGCGACACGAAGAAGGATGATTGAACTGCGAAGAAGTGGGTTTAGATAGAATCTGCTTATTACGTTAGCACTGAAACGAAAAAGCGTCCAGAAAAATAGCCCCCAAGGCACGCTTTTTCGCAGATTGCGTGCCGAGGGTCACTCAATCGATTAGATTTGAGCGTCGATAAACTCTTTCAGTTGAGTTTTAGACAGTGCGCCAACTTTAGTGGCTGCCAGCTCGCCGTTCTTGAACAGCAGCAGCGTAGGAATACCACGAATACCGTATTTCGCTGGTGTTGCGTTGTTTTGGTCAACGTTCACTTTAGCAACGGTCAACTTGCCTTCATATTCAGCCGCAACATCATCTAGGATTGGCGCGATCATTTTACAAGGGCCACACCATTCTGCCCAGAAATCTACCAGCACAGGTGTTTCTGCTTTCAGCACATCGCTCTCAAAGCTGTCATCGCTTACATAGATAATTTTATCACTCATGATATTCTCCATTTGGTGCCTTTACTGGTATGTAATCGGCTTAACCTATATATTGGGCCACAAAACAGCGTTTCAAGTCGCCATTTTCCCTTGTGGCTATTTCAAACTATCGAGTATCTTATTGCAACCCTAACTGCTATGCTTCCGCTATGAGCGAAACACATTTATCCCAACAGAAATTTGCCGACTTGCCGTTGCAGCCTACCGTGCTGGCAGCGTTGCAAGAGAACGGCTTCGAACATTGTACTCCTATTCAAGCGCTATCTCTGCCTGTGCTGCTGC
This sequence comes from Shewanella avicenniae, assembly GCF_017354945.1. Lineage (NCBI taxonomy): Bacteria > Pseudomonadati > Pseudomonadota > Gammaproteobacteria > Alteromonadales > Shewanellaceae > Shewanella > Shewanella avicenniae. Next base: position 3,833,956 of record NZ_CP071503.1, read on the forward strand.
AAGGCAAAGACATTGCCGGACAAGCACAAACGGGCACTGGTAAAACATTGGCGTTTTTGGTGGCGACTTTCAACCACCTGCTAACCGCCGCTGCGCCTGAAGGACGCCAACTCAATCAACCGCGTGCCATCATTATGGCACCGACTCGCGAACTCGCGATTCAGATTGCAAAAGATGGCAACTTACTGGCGAAACATACTGGTCTTAAACTGGGTATTGTTTACGGCGGTGAAGGGTACGAATCTCAACGTAAAGTGCTTGATCAAGGGGTTGATATCCTAGTCGGCACCACTGGCCGCATTATCGATTACGTCCGTCAGGGCGTGATTAACCTTAGCGCGATTCAAGCGGTGGTGTTAGATGAAGCAGATCGTATGTTTGATCTGGGCTTTATCAAAGATATCCGCTTCCTGTTCCGCCGCATGCCAGACGCCAAAGACCGCCTCAACATGCTGTTCTCGGCAACGCTGTCGATGAAAGTGCAAGAGCTGGCGTACGATCACATGAACGACCCAGTCAAAGTTGAAATCGCGCCAGAAGAAAAAACTTCCCGCAACATCAAAGAAGAACTGTTCTATCCATCAATGGAAGATAAGGTTCTGCTATTGCTGAGCCTGATTGAAGAAGATTGGCCAGATAAAGCCATCGTATTTGCCAATACCAAACACCAGTGTGAAAACTTGTGGGGTTGGATGGAAGGTGACGGTCATCGTGTTGGCCTGTTGACTGGCGATGTACCGCAAAAGAAACGTCTAAAAATTCTTGAGCAATTCACCAAAGGTGAACTCGATATTTTGGTCGCGACCGATGTTGCGGCGCGTGGTCTGCATATTGCTGACGTATCACATGTGTATAACTTCGACTTGCCAGATGACTGCGAAGATTATGTGCATCGTATTGGCCGTACCGGCCGTGCAGGACAAAAAGGCGTGTCCGTCAGTTTTGCTTGTGAAGAATACGCACTTAACTTGCCAGCCATTGAAACTTACATTCAGCACCATATTCCAGTGTCTTCATATGACCGCGATGCGCTGCTGAGTGATGTGCCTGCGCCAGTAAAAATTCATCGTCGCCGAGCGCCTACCGGGACTAAACGCGAAGGTGGCAACAATCGTACCAGTCGTCCACGCCGTACCAACGATCGCAATCGCAGGAACTAGGCCATCTTGAAGTCGTACGCTGCCATTACGCTGGGGTCCAATAGCTTCAACATGTTGGTTGCCGAAACTGTCGGTAACCAACCGCAAGTTATCGCCAAGTACAAGCGTAAAGTCCGTCTAGCAGAAGGCATTGGCAGCGATGGTCGTTTAAGTGAAGACGCAATGCAGCGTGGTATTGATTGCTTGGCGATGTTTGCATCGATGCTGCAACAACATCATATTGATAGCGATGCTGTGGCAGTGATCGCCACTGCTACGCTGCGTTCTATCAGTAATGCTGACGAGTTTAACGCCCGTGCCTTGCCCGTATTGGGACACCCGATTGAGATTATCTGCGGTATGCGCGAGGCGGAATTCATCTATCAAGGCATGATAGCCACCACGCCATCGGATGACCGCCGTTTGGTGATTGATATTGGTGGCGCCAGCACTGAGTTCATTATCGGTGATGGTGAGCAAGTTTTGTTTAAAACCAGCCTACCTTTTGGTTCAGTCACCTTTAATGGCGTTTTCTTTGCCGAAGCACCGATTCAACCGCTGGATTTTGATGATGCAGCAGCAAAGGTCGCTGATGTGTTGGCGCAACACCGCGAGCAGATGCTAAATCTGGGTTGGAATGCCGTGGTAGGAGCGTCTGGCGCGGTACAATCTGTGGTTGAAGTGCTCCAACATCGCCGCGTATCGGAAACCATTACCCTTGAAGTACTGAACCGTCTTAAAGATGAAATTCTTGCAGAGACTTCACTGGCGTTACCGAACATCAGCGGGCTGTCGGCAGAGCGCGCACCGACCTTTGCCGCAGGCGTATCAATTCTGCTGGCGTTATTTACTCAACTGCAGATTAAGCAACTCAATCTTTCCGGTGGTGCGCTGCGTGAAGGTGTATTACTCATGCTGCAGCAACGATTAGCCAGCAAGAAGTAATAACAAACGCTCGTCACAGCAAACGTCATAAAAAAGGCTCCGATGGAGCCTTTTCTGTTCGCAAAATAGCAACTTAGTTGCTGAAGATTTTCGCCAAGTCTTTTTCCAACGACTCTGTTGGACGTTCAACAATACGACCAATCTCTTTACCATCTTGGATCACCATGAAGGTCGGAATACGTTTAAAATCGTATTGAGCAGCTAAACCTTCAGGATCTTGCTTCTTACGGTCAACCCCAATAAATTTCACTTGGATATTTGGGTTATTTACCGCTTCCATAATGCGAATAAAACGTGGAGTTTCACGGTGACAATCTGGGCACCAAGTACCAATGATCACCACAATCTCAGTAGGTGTAGTCACCGCTTTAATTGGCGCAATCGCCGCGGTATCTACTTGATAATCTTTATAACCGCTCATAAACGGCGGCAATTCAGTCACGAGCTTATGACCTTCCACAACACCGGTCAAAATCACTTCCTGCGTTTCTTGCTTACACGTTGCCATAAACCCTTCTTGCTTCTCTTCAAAACCGCAACCGGGATCTGCGATGCTGTGACCAGCAAAAAACAATGCGGAGGTTGCCAGTAATGCTCTTATATTCTTATGCATTTTACTTCCTTAACAGCTGTGACTCTAGTCCAGTTCGATTGAATCATTGATGTCAGTGGTTGAGAAGCAGACAAGTTTGCGGCTGTTACAGGGATCACTAAAGTTTTATCTCAAACTAGATCAGCAGCTTGATTAACCAGTAAGTTGTTTCAATATTGTTATCTATTTGATGTTAACTCAATGGGTTATCTGTTGATACCTGATGTGCCCATACCCGATTTCGTCCAGCACCTTTGGCTTGATAGAGCGCTTTATCTGCCTCACTCAGCAGACGCTTGATGTGATCGTCAGACGCGACAATGGCTGCACTGACGCCAATACTGACGGTGAGCGGTACTCTGGCGTTATCCCAGGTTATCTCGAGCTGGGCGATGGTTTCGCGTAACATCTCCGCTAACACCAGCGCCCCTTCAGCATCGGTATTCGGCAAAATAATGGCGAACTCTTCCCCACCAAACCGACAGACCAAGTCGCTGGGACGTTTCAGGTTTTCTCTTAAATTAAACGCTACCTGTTTGAGGATGTCATCGCCCGCAAGGTGACCGTAGGTATCATTAATCACTTTGAAGTGGTCGATGTCCAACATCATCAATGCTAATGGCGTTTGTTGACGACGGCTGATGCGCCCTTCAGCCTGCAAACGTTTTTCAAAACTGGCGCGATTACGCACACCAGTTAGACTATCCACTTGTGCTTGTTCAATCAGTTTCTGGTTTGCTTCGTTCAGTTCACGTAGGGTAAATTCCAGCTCCAGTGTTCGCTCTTGCACCATGCGCTCTAAGCGTTCATTGGTTGCGGCTTCCATTTGCAGCGCGTCTTCACGCACTTTCCGGATACGTTCCGCTTGTTCAAGCGCCTCTTGCTGAATGCGAGTTTTAGCTTTGCGCTCGTCGTTATAGCGGATCACTAACACAATCGCCTTGAGTACAATCTCAATGGTCAAACCGATCATAATCGGCGTTTGTGGATTCACCGGCAGCGCAATAAATCCAATATATTGAAAACACGTTAGCAGCGAACCAATAATGATGCCCAGCGACGAGAACGCATAAAGCTGCGCCAACTTATTACCACTGATCGCCTGCATGACGGTCATCACCGCCAGCGTCAAACAGATCAACACCGCGACAATCAGCTCAATGATCAGCGCAACGTGCTGACTAAAGCCAAAAGAGACCACCGCGAGCAGCAAGCAAAACGCCGTTAACGCCCGGCAAATCCGCAACATAGGAACGCTAAAATACTTCAGTAACAGGGTTTTTTCAGTAAACAGTGCGCCGAACGCGACCACTAATGGAATAACGACTGTGAGAACCTTCTGCTGCCAAAGCGGATAATTGGGCCACAAATATTGAAATCCAGTGCCGTTGATACAACTCACCAGTAATGCCATAAACAGCACATAACCAGCGTAGTAACCGTAGGTGTAGGAGCCAGTGATCAATGCCATACACAATGAAAACAAGCCGATGGCGCACAAAATCCCTAACTGAAAGCCTTTAATTATTTCCCGACTCTGCTCACGCTTGAGCAGCTCTGTGGACGACCACAGATGGAGCGGTAAATAACTACTGCCTTCGGTTGACAAGGCGAGCCAAAACTCATGCTGTTCGCCCTGCTGCATCTCAAATGGCACCAGAAAATTGGCATGGGCTTGCGGGCGTTTACTGAACGGTAAGGTGTCGCCGAGTACTAATTGCTGAACCAGTTCACCGTTGACAGTGTGGTATAGCCGCACCTGATCAACATTGGGATTCGCCAGCTCTAAAAAACGATCGGTTTTACCGCTTCCCGCTTGGGTGAGTTTGACATACAACCAGCGGCCCTTTGCGCCGAGTTGCAATTGGAGTTGATCTTGTTGTGGCTGCCACTGCTGCGAGCTCAGCGCTTGAACCGCCTTTAAACTCATATTTGACGCTTGGTCGGTGACCAACACATAAGGCGTCAAATCGATATCTACGCTTTTACCGTTGGAGACTTCAAAGGCGTTAGCAAACTGCGAAAACAGCATTAATCCAAACAGTAATAGATATCGACGCCAAGCCACTGATATTACTCCAATCCGAAAAACTTCAGGCTATTGGCATAGCAATGCGCGGCAAGCACATCTACTGGCTGACCACGAAGATGCGCAACATAGTGGGCGATATGCGGGAGATACTTAGGTTCATTCTTGCTAGATTTAGGCTTGGGCTTAAGATTACGCGGCAACAGATAAGGGCTATCGGTTTCCAGCAGCAATCGATCATCTGGGATGACAGTGACGGCTTCCGCGAGCGCCTGACCACGACGCTCATCGCACACCCAGCCAGTAACGCCCAAATGAAGGTCTAATGCCAAGTACGCCTCAGCTTGAGCAATATCGCCGGTAAAACAGTGCAATAAGGCGGCGGGTAACTCAGCACGGAATTCTGACAAAATCGCCATAAACTCAAGGTGGGCATCGCGCTCATGCATCAACACAGGGCGCTGTAACTCGACCGCGAGCGCTAACTGTTCAGCAAAGGCTCGGCGTTGCTCTGCTGGAGTCGAATAATTGCGGTTAAAATCGAGGCCACACTCGCCCACAGCAACCACCACTTTGCCCTGGCACATCTCACGCAAGCGGTCGGCACTATCGGACTGCCAACTGCTGGCGTGATGAGGATGCACCCCTGCCGTGGTATAGAGTTGTGTTGGGTATTGTTGGCAGATTGCAATGCAACGGGCACTTTCATCTAACTCACTGCCAATCAGAATCAGCGGACTAACACCTACGGCGACAGCATCCGCAATGACCTGCTCGGCATTGGATTCTAGGGCGCTACCAACCAGATTGACTGCGATATCAATGTATTGATTCACTGTTGACGTTGCACCCTGATAGAGCGATTTCTTCCCTCAGCCTGAAGCAAGAATGAGCCTAGTGCAGCCTTTTTAATGGTCACTTTGTCACCCGCTTCTAAACGATAACGACGCTGCTCGACTTGCTTCCACACCTGACCATTTTCGAAGGTGATAATTAGCTCTCCGCGCACTGATTCGCGGATTGAAGCGATGGTCAAATTTATTTCTTCAGGCGATTTGATTACCTCAACAGGCTTAGCGCCAAAGCGGTCTATCGCTGCTGCGGTTGGTTCTTTAGAGGAGGTAGAAGAAACCACAGGCTCTACGTCCGATTGAGCTACGTCTGCCTGTGATTTCTCAACATGCTGTTGTAGAGACACACTTAAATCGTCATAACAAGCTAAGCGTTGTTGCGCGTTTTCGACCTTGGCACAGTCAAGTACGGCCTGTTCCACAGACGCTAAAGTAGAAAAACTCACACCTGCCGCCGCTACGGCGATCAAAAAATAGCGCATCTCAAACATCCTTTATCAACAATGTCGTTATTTTAATATGACGTGAGATGATGGACTAAGGCTGCTCTGCTTCCTCTGAATCATCCTCATCATCAGCCGGCTTGTAAAGCTTGGCTGCTAACAAACCGCCCTCAAAGAGTAACAGCATTGGTACGGCAAGCATAGTTTGTGACAGTACGTCTGGCGGTGTCAGCAACATGCCCACAACAAACGCGCCGACCACAATGTAAGGACGCTTTTCTTTCAAATCTTCAGGGGTTGTGACGCCAGCCCAACACAGCAACACCACTGCAATCGGGATTTCAAACGCCAAACCGAAGGCAAAGAACAGCTTCAAGATAAAGTTGAGATAACTGCTGATGTCAGTCGCAACTTGCACACCTTCCGGCGCTACGTTAGCAAAGAAGCCAAACACCACGGGAAACACCACGTAGTAGGCAAACACAATGCCGAGATAAAACAGCAAAGTGCTACTGATCAGCAGCGGGAAAACCAAACGTTTTTCATGCTTGTACAAACCGGGCGCAACAAACGCCCAGATTTGATAAAGCACATGCGGGATGGCAATAAAGAGTGACAGCACCATCGTCAGCTTAAAGGGCGCGAAAAATGGTGCGCCAACATCGGTGGCAATCATGGTGCCGCTTTCTGGCATTGCCTGCAGCAATGGTACGGCCATGTAGTGATAGATATCTTTTGCCCAATAAACGAGGCAAACAAACACCAACAAAACGCTGGCGATAGCTCTGAGCAGGCGGTTACGCAGCTCCAGCAAATGGCTGATTAACGGCAGCTGTTGCGACATGTATTACTCGCTTTATTTATCTTTACCAGCTTCAGAAGCGCTAAGGTTGCTGTCACTTGCAGGAGCACTTTCAGGTGTCGACGAAGTGCTATCAAGTTTCGGCGGATTTTTAGAAAATGGCGACGATGATTCAATATCGTATGGACGATTGACCGCCTGCGCTGCTTCTTTCAGCTGATCGAGAGAATCCTGCAATTCTGGAGACAAATCGCCTAACCCTTTTTGCTCAGCCTTTTTTAAATTGGCTTGCAGCTCTTCAAGTTTCAGCTCTTGCTCTAGCTCATCTTTAACCGAATTGGCCATCCGCTTCATAGTGCGGATCCAACCGGAAACCGTGCGGACTGCGATCGGCAGACGTTCGGGGCCGAGAACAACCAGCCCCAGAATTCCGATCAACAGTAATTCGGAAAAACCGATACCGTCGAACATAGTGGATTACGCCTGTTCTTTTTCCTTAGACTCTGGTTTTTTCTCTGCTTCAGCGCTGGTGCTCTTCGCTACAGAATCTTTGTCTTCAAGAGACTTTTGCTCTTCATCAGACATGGCTTTCTTAAAGCCTTTAACTGCACCGCCGAGGTCGCCACCCAGTGAACGCAATTTCTTGGTTCCGAATAGCAGCACAACGATTAAAGCGATGATAAGAAGTTGCCAAATACTGATACCACCCATGCAGGTTTCCTCTCGACTTAATGATCGGCTCTATTATGAACCTTTGATTAGTAAATAACGAATTAAAATTTTCTGATTTTTGGTCTAGATCGCCATCCTAACAACCAAAAAATAACGCCAGCTATTATGCAGGCAGGAGCGAGCCAAAGTGTACCGTCCTGAGCAAATATTATCGTGCCGCAGATCACCAATACTGCAGATGTGATCAGCAGATAATTGCTAGTATGTGAGCGCTGTTGATGTCTGAGGTATTTATCCAGCAACTGCTGTTGGGAACCGAGTAGGTTACGTCCCAGTTTCAAGTTGTCGTAAATCAGCTCTGGCAGATCTGGCAGTTTGTCGCCCCAATAGGGCAGATGCTTTTTAGCTTTGTTGAACATCGCTTTCGGGCCCACTTGCTGCGACATCCAATCTTCGAGGAACGGCTTAGCGGTTTGCCACAAATCGAGTTGTGGATACAACTGCCGCCCTAAGCCCTCAATGTAGAGTAAAGTTTTTTCCAACAACACTAACTGTGGCTGCACTATGATGTGGAAACTACGTGCCGTGCGGAATAGCTCTAACAGCACATGACCAAAAGAGATTTGGTTCAACGGCTTGTTGAACATCGGCTCGCACACCACTTTTACCGCCTGCTCAAAGGCCTGCATGTCGGTATCGGGAGAAACCCAACCTGACTCAACATACAACTGTGCAATCCGATGATAATCACGATTAAAAAACGCTAAGAAATTTTCTGCCAGATAACGGGTATCGGTGTCGCTAAGAGTACCCATAATGCCACAATCGAGGCCAATATAGGTCGGATCGTCTGGATGTTCTCGCGAGACAAAAATATTGCCAGGATGCATGTCGGCATGAAAAAAGTTGTCGCGAAACACTTGGGTGAAAAACAGCTGCACGCCTTTTTCAGCCAGCAATTTGAGATTCGTGCCTTGCGCTTTCAATGCGGCGATATCAGAGACGGGAATTCCCTCAATACGTTCCATCACCATTAGCCGCGGATAACACAATTCCTCATACACATAAGGCACATAGAGCGCGTTGGAATCGAGAAAATTATTGCGCAGCTTGATGGTATTCAGCGCCTCGAGCTTAAGGTTTAATTCACCTAAGATGGTGGTGCGATAGTCATCAACCACTTCAGCAGGGCGCAAACGGTTGCCTGAGCCTAACAGCGTTTCTAGCAACCTTGAAGTTTGTTGCATCAATTGCAAATCCGCGAGGATCTGTTTTTCAACGTTAGGACGCAGCACTTTCAAGACTACTTTTTTGCCATTGGATTTAAGCTTGGCAGTATGCACTTGTGAGATCGACGCTGACGCCAACGGCTTATCGTCGAACTCATCGAAAATTGATTCAATAGGTGCCTTTAATTCGGCCTCAATGGCTTGCCGCGCTAATTGAGAGTCAAACGGCGGCACTCTGTCTTGCAGCATCGCGAGCTCATAAGCCCACTCATCACTTAACAGATCGCGTCGAGTTGAGAGCATCTGACCAAATTTAATATAAACCGGCCCTAACTCCTGCATTGCCAGTTTAAGACGCTCACCACTAGGACGCTGTTTGTGGCGATTACGAAGCCAAAACAAACTGCGGCGCCATAAGCGGAAATACCAAGGAGTGAGTTTTTTAGGAAGCAGCTCGTCGAGCCCATAATGGAGAAAAATGGCAACAACCTGATAGGCTCTCTTGAAGCTACTGGCGAAACTCATACGCTATTGGTGTCCTTCAATTTGGCGATACGCTGTTCGAGCAGATCTACCGCACTCACAAGATCATCAATTCTGTCGCAATGACGAATAAATTCAAGCTTATGGGGTGCGACGCGGTACTCTTCAGTTGCCAATTGGCCAAGGTGTGACCAAGTTTTTAGTCCAATCGACTTTAACTCGTCCACTGCGCGTACCGTATGACTGGTGAGCCAATAGGCGGGGGCGTCTCCAATATAACGAGACAAAGGCTCGACCACATCAGGATTTATTAGCTGCAAAAACTGACTAAACTGCTGCAACAGGGCTAAGTCGCCCTCAATCGCTAACTTGTCTTGCTTAATCAGTTCAGTAAGGCTTTCACCCTCATGCAGTTTGAGCAGTTGAGTCGCATCAGCTTTAACTCGTACATCGACCGTTGCCGGATAGTGACTCATCACTTGGATTTGCTCACTAAACAGCAGGTAGAGTGGCCACGAAAGCTGTCTTAACTCAAAACAAAATACTTTGCCAGACAGAGGCTTGAGCTTGCTGGCATCGATGTGGGATAACGCAATCGCTTTAGCAAGCGCAGTTTCAATGGCGCCACAACACACTAAGCGCCATTGCTGGGCTGGACTAAATTGCATTTCAGAACTTGTAGCCACGGTGCAATGCCACGATTCCATCGGTCATGTTGATGTAGTCAACCTGCTCTAAACCGGCTTGTTCCATCATGCCTTTCAGCGTTTCTTGATCTGGATGCATACGGATTGATTCCGCCAGATACTCATAGCTATCTGCATCATGCGCAATCACTTTGCCGATCATTGGCAGCATCTTAAAGCTATACAGATCGTAGGCTTTATTCATGATCGCATGCTTTGGCTTAGAAAATTCCAATACCAACAGCTTGCCACCTGGCTTCAATACCCGCTGCATTGAATGCAATGCAGCATCTTTGTTCGTCACGTTACGCAAACCAAAAGCGATGGTGATGATGTCAAAGGTGTTATCAGGAAACGGCAGATTTTCTGCGTTAGCTTGAACATAGTTGACGTTGTTAACGATGCCTTTATCGCGCAATTTGCTACGGCCAACTTTCAACATGGAATCGTTGATATCGGCCAACACCACTTCGCCAGTGTCACCCACAATGCGTGAGAACTTAGCCGTTAAATCGCCAGTACCACCGGCCAAATCTAACACCTTCATGCCTGGGCGAGCGCCAGCGCATTCAATGGTGAAGCGTTTCCAGAGTCGATGGATACCAAACGACAATACATCGTTCATGATGTCGTAGCGCGTGGCAACTGAGTGGAACACACCTGCGACCATATCCGCTTTTTTATCAGCATCGACCGTTTTATAACCAAAATGGGTACTTGTGGATGAGTCTTCAGACATTCGTGAATTCCTATGAACAACTATAATTGCGTGAAAGTGTATGCGTTGGCACGCCTGTGCCAAATCCCTTTTACTTAAGGCTGTGATCATGCCGTAAAAATTCGGGATATCGCCGCCGATCAGGTCGAGCATTAGACCATAATCTGGGCGCGCTGAATAGCGCTTGATGGTAATCATACGATAAACCCGCCACAGCGGTTCACCCTGAAACCTCGCGTTACACAGCAATAACAAAAAAGCCGACACAATGCCGGCTTCTTGGACTAAATCTGAATGTTATTCAATATCTAGCGGTTCTGGCGACAGGATAATACCGGTATTGTCGGCGTAGATATGATCACCGGGGATAAAGGTCACGCCACCGAAGTTAACCGGGATATCCACTTCACCGATTGCATTGGCATCGGCTCCAACAGGAATCGAGGCTAAGGCTTGAATACCGATGTCAGCATCTTCCAAGGCATCCACTTCTCGCACGCTACCGTACACCACAATGCCTTCCCAGTTGTTCTTCACGGCGAGTTCAGCCACCGACGCGTCAATCAAAGCGCGACGTAATGAGCCGCCACCATCAACCAGCAGCACCTTGCCCTCACCATCCTCCTGCAACACATCGAGGATGAGACCGTTATCTTCAAAACATTTAATGGTACAAATCGCACCACCAAAGGAACTGCAGCCACCATAGTTACTGAACATTGGTTCTACTACATCCACAACATCCAGGTACATATCGCACAGCTCTGAAGTGTTGTATTCCATCATCATACTCCTGTTTTTTCAGTCCGGCCTTGTTTGACAAGGTTCTGCACAACTTGGTCATCAAGTATATAAGGGATTCTTTAAAAGGAAAGCGCCATTGCTCACGTAAGCTACCGCGCCGCATACACTTTAGCCAAATTTCTCCACCGTGTTATCGCAGAAATCACCCCATTCGCGCCTGGTTAGCCCTGCTGAATCTCACGGCTTTCTGCTAGTATATGCCCCTTGCTACATCCTTTCTCTTTTTTTGTGGTATTTATCCAAGGCATTTGCGGTTATGGAAGCGTTAAATAGCGTTGAGCTGGTTGGCTACAGCGCATCAATTATGGTCGCCATCTCCTTGATGATGAAAAATATCATCTGGCTTCGCTGGTTAAATTTGGGTGGTTGTCTGTTGTTTGTACTATACGGTGCCGCCATTAGCGCATGGCCAGTTGCGGTCATGAATGGCTTAGTCGGCGTAATAAATCTGTTCCATCTGCTGCGGTTATATCGGGTCAAATTCCGTAATGATAGTGAGCTCGATGTAACAAAAATGTAGAGCTAGTGTCACCCTTGCGTCATGGCGAACTTTTAATCTATCCGCCATATGACGAGAAGGAGTGCCCACTATGCTTTTACAACTCGCAGATTGGGATCGCCGCGGATTCTGCCAACTGCTCTATTTAGGCCGTAAATATCGGCTGCAACCGCTGGCGTTAACATTATCGGCCTCAGGCAATGGCCCGCTGTATCTCTATGTGTCGGTAGTTCTGCTATTGCTGCGCGACGATGGCCAACACTTCTTCAACCTGATGCTCGCCGCATTCTTAGTGGAATTGCCACTTTACTTACTGCTGAAAAACACCATTCGCCGCACGCGCCCCTGCCACTGCTTGCCTGCGGGGGTGGTCACCCATTTTGAACCTTCTGATCGCTTCAGCTTACCGTCAGGCCACACCGCCGCAGCCTTTGTGTTCGCGACAGGGGTTATAATGGTTTACCCGCTATTCACCATTCCCGTGCTGCTCTGGGCGTTATTGGTAGGCAGCTCGCGAGTGATGTTAGGCGTGCACTACCCAACCGATATTCTCGCTGGCATGCTGCTAGGAAGCAGTGCCACTTACTATGCCGCTTATTGTTTACAAGGATAAGTAATGCGAATTCTTTATGGCGTCCAAGGGACTGGAAATGGCCATCTCAGTCGCGCGCGCGTGATGGCCAAAGCGTTAGCCGAACATCATGTTGAGGTCGATTATCTGTTTAGTGGCCGCGCTGCCGATAAATACTTTGATATGGCCACCTTTGGTGACTTTCGGACGCTGCCGGGGCTGTCATTTGTTACCCGTAATGGCCGAGTCAATATCGCCGCAACGGTCAAAGAGAACTCACTTATTGGCTTGTGGAAAGATATTCGCCAGCTCGATCTAAGTGATTATGATTTGGTGCTTAACGATTTCGAGCCAATATCAGCTTGGGCTGCAAAGCGCCAAGGCGTCAAATGTATCAGCATTAGCCACCAAGCTGCCCTGCGTTATCCAGTACCCAAAGTGGGCAACAGCTGGTTTAACGATTGGCTACTCGAAAATTTCGCCCCAGCAGACCTTGCTCTCGGTTGCCATTGGCACCACTTTGGTTATCCAATTTTGCCGCCGTTTGTGGAGGTTGATAATCAGGAAAAACTGCATGCCGATGAGATTTTAGTGTATCTGCCATTTGAATCCCCTAAAGCCATCGCCCAACTGCTCACACCGTTCAGCCAGTATCAATTTCATGTCTATCATGCTGCGCCTGTGCCGCATAAATTGCCAGCGCATATTCATTGGCATGGTTTTAATCGTGATGGCTTTAAACGCGCGATGGGACGTTGTAGTGGTGTGATTGGCAATGCTGGCTTTGAACTGGCCAGTGAAGCGATGACGCTGGGCAAAAAGCTATTGGTTAAACCCTTAATGGGACAATTTGAACAGCTGTCAAATGTGGCCGCGTTAGAGTTATTGGCAGCCGCCGACCATATGCACTACCTCGATAGTGAAGCGCTAAAGCGCTGGCTGAAGCGCAGTAATCCACAACCGATCCACTATCCCGATGTTGGCGATATGTTGGTACGCTGGATTTTGGCGAAAGATTGGCGTGACCCACAAGCATTGTGCCAAGCGCTGTGGCAAAAAGTGGTGTTGCCTGATAGTTGGACATCCAAACGCGATAACTACGCACTGGGCGAAGCGATTAAGCGTTCGCCCGCGCGCTAAACTAACTTGGATTAGTTATAGCTGATATTCATCGAAATCAGCGGTTCGCGGGAACCTTTTTCGGCTCGCAACCGTGCCAGATATTGGGTCCACAGTTCTTGCTGATGTTCGCAATAGTTATACAGCAGATCCCACGAAAACAGACCGCTGTCGTGGCCATCATCAAACACCAATTTCACCGCGTAGTTCCCCACGGGCTCAATCGCATTGATGTTGACGTTCTTTTTATGGGTGACCAATTTCGGGTTACCATGGCCTTGAACTTCAGCCGACGGCGAGTTGACCCGCAAAAACTCGCAGCTCAATTGATGGGTTTTCCCATCTTCAAAGGTAATTTCTAGCAAACGCGATTTTCGTTTAAGTTTAAGGCTGGTGACGGTATGGCTACTCATGACAGATTTCCAATGCTCACTTGTCTGAGCATTATGATCGCTTGTTCACTACAAAAAGAAAACCCTTAAGCGCAAACCTCACCGCAACAGCAATAGCGAACGCGACTGAGTTAAGCCGTGAAACCAATGCGAGAAATTTATTGGGATAATAATGCAGAACCGTGGGACAGGGGGATAATCGAGGCGCGGACCACAAAACCACGCCTAAATAGTGCACAACATTTTACAGCGAGCGATAAAAACGGCTTAGGAAAGTTGCTGTTTAGCTTGTGCATCCAGCATTCGGTTTAGCTCTTGAACGGCTGACTTCACCTGAGGCTGGCTAGCTCTTCCGGGCAATAGAAATCGCCCTTTTTCAAACTCTAATCTCCCTAAATCTTTGACCCATATTGCTCCTTTTATAAAAATTCTCGCATGTTTAGCGATTAATTTAGGGGCATACACCGGAAAGACGCGCATTTGAACCCTCCGAAACGCAATGAATTCGAACAGTTTGACAAAGTATAGCTGAGGTTAGTTTCCTACCGGTGAACAGATTTTTATTGGTGGCCTAGAGGAATAGACTAACCGACTAATTCACAAAGAAATATTTTATATTGCCAATTTTTTGACGCGGTGTTAGATTAACGGCGTTACTCAGGGTAAAAACTGAGCCGTTGGCTCTAAATCCGTACGACCATCAGGAAGTACGGTTTTTTTTGCTCAAAAAAAAGAGCGATAAGGAAATCGCTCTTTTTCTCTCTCAAACCGCCGGATTACGGCAATTTGTTAAGAAAGCCAACCAACTCGATCATTTCTTCAAATGATTTCAATGACTCATTTTTAATCAGATACTTATCATTGATGATGATAGCTGGTACGCCTTGAATACCTGAGTTTTCAGTGGCACGACGCATAGAATCAACCATGCTATTCACCACGAACGAGCCTGCAGTGGCCTCAAATTTCTTCGCATCAACACCATTCTCCACGTAGAACTGTTTCACTTCTTCCATGGATTGAAAACGGCGATGTTTATCGTGGATCTCAGCAAAAATCAACGGTTCCAGTTTCTCTGTTACGCCTAACGCTTCCGAGATAGCAAACGCACGGCTCATTACTTTGCCCATTTCGCGGCCAATAAACTCAACGTGGTTTTGCTTAAACTCCATGCCTGCTGGCAGGTTTGCCTTCAACTGAGGAATATATTTTTTTGAAAATACAAAGCAATGTGGACAGTAGTATGAGAAAAACTCGGTCGCGTTTTGCTTCACACTTGCGGGAGCACTGCTAATTACCGTGTAATTCACACCTTCTCTAAATTCCGAGGCATTTGCAGCCAATGGCAACAACAACAGGGCTGCCAACATCCAAAGTTTTCTCATTAGATTTCCTTTAAAAACACATTTTGTTTGTCACATTGGGCCATAAAATAACGTTCAATTAGAGCCTAATGCAACCGCCAAGTTCCATTAAATCAGTATCCTTTTGCTGACTTAATAGGGAATTAAACTCAGTGGTGGCTGCTCAAGCATGGCAAGTTGCTCCGTAAAACTCTGGCATTGTTGCTGCCAATACTGATTCTCTGCCACCCAAGGGAAATGCCGAGGAAAGGCCGGATCATCCCAGCGACGACATAACCAAGCGTTATAATGCAACATCCGCAAACCGCGCAGTAATTCCACCAGCTTAAGCTCTGCTGGATGAAAATCGCAGAACTCTTGATAGCCCTCTACCAGTTCAGCCAACTGCGCTTGCTGCTGCTCGCGTGAGCCTGACAGCATCATCCACAAATCCTGAATCGCTGGGCCATTGCAGGCATCATCCAGATCCACAAAACCTGGGCCAGCTGGCGTCCACAAAATATTGCCGATATGCAGATCGCCATGTAAGCGCATGTTCGATGGCGTCAATTGCTGCCAACGAGTTGCAATCGCCCGCTGCAGTTCCGTGGCACAGCAGAGGAGTTTGTCGTGCCAAGCGGCGGGGATAATGTTTGTTTGCTGCAATACTGCGATCGAATCGCTGCCGAAAGTCGTTGGGTTGAGGCTACGGCGGTGTTGAAAACGGCTATTGCGCGCATATTGATGCATCCGTCCAATAAACTGTCCAACTTCAAACAGTTGCTCGAGATTATCCACCTCAAAAGTGCGGCCACCAATCGACGGGAACAGGGTAAACAGATAGCCCTGATATTCATGCAACGTGGCTCCATCGATGCATACCGGCGCTGCAATTGGGAATTCTTGCTGCTGCAACTCAAGCGCAAATTGATGTTCCTCTAGCAGCTGCTCACGGCTCCAACGCTCGGGACGATAGAACTTCACAACATAGCGGTTACCGCGATCACAACGAAATTGATACACCCTATTTTCATAACTGTTGAGCGCAGTTAAGCCGGTTTCTGGGTAGACGGCTAACGATTCAATCGCACTGAGGATCAGATCTGGGGTTAACCCAGCAAAGTGGAATGCAGAGTTGTTCATAATTGACTACTCAGCAAGGATTGCAGATATTCCAACACCTCAACATCCGCAACGTTATCGCTATTCAACCAACAGCAACGACTATAAAGTTCGAAATTGAGCCATAAGCGGGTGCCTTCAAATTCCACCAACCACTGATGACGATCAGCGCCCCAAGATTTCTCAAGTACCCGCAAGTCAAGCGCCTGCACTAAAGCGCCTGCCAGCGAATCAAATGCATCAAAATCGATATCCGCTGACATCGACAAACTGACGTTGTGGCGATCCAGCGTCACATCGTTAATCACCGCCAAAGCAGAACTGTTCATGCTTTCATCCATTAACTGCTACACGACATAATTAACCCTTCGCCCCATTGTGGCGGTCGATCGGCATAATGAGCCAGCGCAGGTTGTTCGTCAAAAGGGTTTTTTAATAACTGATGCAAGGTTTGCAGGCCGCTCAGATCCCCTGCTAATGCTTGTTCAGTGGCTTGCTGCGCTTGATAGTTACGCAAAATGTATTTGGGGTTGGCTAAACGGCGTGCCTGCTGCCAAGCATCCAACTCACTCACCTTGCTTACTCGCTGCTGATACTGTTGCCACCAGCCATCAAACTTGACCACATCAACAAATTCATCACGCAACGCCGCGCTATTCCCATCAGGGGAGACATGGGCAAACTGGCGCAGCGTATTGGTGTAATCCAATTTTTGCTGTTCCAGCAATTGGGTAAACTCACCAATAAGTTGCAGATCTTGCTGCTGCTCCGCTTCCGTTTGCTCAGCGGGCACAGCAAAGCCCAAGCGAGCGCCCATCAATTGCAGATAATGCTGCACTAAGGTCGGTTGATACTGGCGCAGTGCCGCCAGCAGATCGTCAGAGCTAATGATCGGTGTCAGTGCTTGTGCTAAACACTGTAAATTCCACAAACCAATTCCCGGCTGCTGACTAAACGCATAGCGGCCTTCAGGATCGGAATGGTTACAGATGAAGTCTTCTTGATAGGTATCTAAAAAGGAGAATGGCCCGAAGTCAAAACTGTCGCCGAGAATCGACATATTGTCCGTGTTCATCACCCCATGAGCAAAGCCAAACACCTGCCATTTGGCAATCAAACGCGCAGTGCTGGCGACCACTTCAGCAAACCATGCCTTATAACCGGCGTTATCGCAGCTAAATTGTGGGAAATGCTGCTGAATCACAAAATCAGCTAAGCGCTGTACTTTCTCGCTGCGATGTTCATCGCCGTAATAAAAATATTCAAAGTGACCAAAGCGAATATGGCTTCTGGCGAGGCGCACAGTAATTGCGCCTTTTTCTAAGGTCTCGCGCCACACTGGCAAGTCAGAACCAATCACAGCTAACGCACGGGTCGTGGGAATATTTAATGCGGCCAAGGCTTCGGAGATCAAAAACTCACGCACCGCAGAGCGGGTCACGGCACGGCCATCGCCATGACGCGAAAACGGGGTCGGGCCTGCACCTTTAAGCGCGACATCCCAACTGCCTTGCGCGCCAACGGCTTCTCCCAGAATGATGGAGCGACCATCCCCCAGTCGCGGAGAATAGCCGCCGAACTGATGGCCACTGTAGACTTGGGCGTAGTATTGCGCTTGCGGCAGACGCTGATTGCCAGAGAATACTTGCAGCCAATGGTCATTGGGCTGGTCGATACCAACCAGCTTTGCTGCCTCGTCGCTCCATAATAGCCAGTGTGGCGCGGGCAATGGTGTGGGCATCACCTGTTGGTAGTAGCCAGTGAGTTGTTCGAAAAAATCCTGTTTTAACTTCATTATTGCTCAGGCGTAAAAGTGTGCCATTGATCACACTCTACCACATCATGCTCACCAAGCTTGCATTGAAAACCACACTGATAAACAGTGGACGTGCCACTGAGGTATTCCATCCCCTTAGCCTTTTGCTGACACTGCTCCAGCGATTGGTAATAACCGCTTATTGCCTGATATTGCCCAGTCGCCGGCAAGGTCTGTTGGCCTTGATAGTAAAACAGCGTCCAGCTTGGTGCTGGCGTACAGGCCACAGCGCACAAGCATGTAATCGCGACAGTTGCGAATGTCCAAAAGCGCATATTGACTCCTGAGAACAAAAAAGTGCCCCTTCGACAAACAAAAGTGAGCGGCTCGAAAAAACAAAAGGTGGCCTACTGTAAACAACACGTAGGGCCACCTTTTTTAAGTATATCGATATTGTTAGCCGTTGGCTTTATCGCGCGCCTTTTCAATACGCTCAATGCGCCCCGCAAAACCGCTAACAGTACCATCCTGCAAGCCAAACGCCATTGCGCTTTGGCACAAACTAATCCCTTGGGCAAAATCGCCATTATCGGCACACAAGGTAGACAGCTGCATAAAACCTACGCCTTTGAGCTCAGCTTTCGGATCGCGTTCCAGTTGCTGTTCACGGTAACTCGCAAATGCGGCTTGATACTGACTCGCCAATTGCGCGCCAAGTTGCAAATAGGGCGCGTTCTTGCGTTGCTTGTAGCACTCAGCTATCACAGCCAATAAGCCATCATGTTGTGCTATGGGAGTAGTCGCAGTGTGCCAACGTTCTACCGCCTTTTGTAATGCAGCATTACCCCAACTGACATCAAGTGCCGGATGCTGTGCAACACTGGCTTTGGGCTCTGGCTCTGGCTCTGGCTCTGGCTCTGGCTCTGGCTCTGGCTCTGGCTCTGGCTCTGGCTCTGGCTCTGGCTCTGGCTCTGGCTCTGGCTCTGGCTCTGGCTCTGGCTCTGGCTCTGGCTCTGGCTCTGGCTCTGGCTCTGGCTCTGGCTCTGGCTCTGGCTCTGGCTCTGGCAGCTCAGCCTGCGCGCTAAACTGCGCGTCATCAAGTGCGGTTTCAGCTTTCTTAGCGGGGGTTGGAGCGGATTGGTAAAAATTTGGCTTTTCTTGTTCCGCCGCTTTTTTAGTGCGGAAAAACAGGAAGATGCCCACGACAACCAACAGCACCAGCAAAATATAGGGGATCATGAAGTGATTCCTTCGATTGGCTCAATAATTTAATGCGTCTATTTATTGCTCTTTTTTAGAGCAATATCTTTGCTGAATCAAGGTGTTAATCCGGCAAATTCAGCAAAAGTCGCAGTAATAAACCATCGACTGTCACACTTTTTAGATTTCAGCTTACTGATACACTCAAACCTTTATGCACTTAAAGGACGAGTGAAGATGCAAAAAATATTGATGGTGGCACATGCCAGCCCCTATGGCTCAGAAAAAATGTTCAATGCATTGCGTATTGCGATTGCCTTAAAAGAGTTGGCCGAGGAGCCGGTTGAACTCAAACTATTTCTGATGTCTGATGCGGTATTCAGTGCAGTGAAAGGCCAGAAAACACCTGATTTAAGCTATAACCTCGCGCAGATGCTCGACATTCTATTAGCGCAACAAGTGCCCGTTAAACTGTGTAAAACCTGCGTTGAAGCGCGCGGCGTTACCCAAGCGATGCTGATTGAAGGTGCTGAAATTGGCACCCTTGGCGACTTAACTCAGTGGACACTCGCCGCCGATAAAGTGATGCATCTTTGATTCGCATCCATACCTTTATCCTGATTGCGCATAAAAGTATTATTTTGTGCGCATCTTCTAAAAAGCGCTGCAATCCCGATGCGCTTCTGCGGCCATTCGCTACACTGAGCCTAACAGCACACGCTAATTTAGGCCGTAATATGTCCCTGTTAACTGACCAACTTGCCGTTGAACTGCGCACTATTGAAGTAATGATGCAGATCTACTGTCGTGCGCATCACCAAGGGCAAAATGGCTTGTGTCAGGCATGCGCTGAATTGTTGGCGTATGCCGAAACTCGGCTCGATCGCTGCCCATATGGGCAACTAAAGCCCGCCTGTCGGCACTGCCCTATCCACTGCTATAAAGCTGAACCCAAAGCGCAAGTGCAAGCGATTATGCGCTACAGCGGCCCTCGCATGCTGCTGCGCCACCCAATCTTGGCGTTACGGCATCTTTGTAAAGAGCGCCAACCATTTCCTGAAAAACCACCCGCAAATATGGCCAATCGTTACCTGAGACAACAACAGAACAACAGCAAATAGCGGTTGAGTAAGGCGCAAAGGCGAACCTTATCCGCTCGCAAATTGTGGCTTGAGATCCCTCAAAATCACGGCCATAAACTGAATCAGCCCTGACAGTCTGGGCAAAATCGCGCCGAATCGCGGCTTTTTCAGTGCTAATGACTAGGAATTTACATCGCTCACGGTAAGCTAATCACGTCGGCACTCAAGATGAGCAACAACAATGGAGGTGCACATGACATTATTAAAGAAGTTCAGCATTGCCTTAGTGACAATGGTCGCCAGCGTATTAATGGCGACTAGCGCTGTAGCAGACGATAGCTATGGTGCAACCTTGGCTGAATTCCAAAAAGCCACTGAAACCCATCATTTTTTTGATACTGCTTATGGCTATGCAGTATTCCCTACCGTCGGTAAAGGCGGTATCGGCATTGGCGCCGCCTACGGAAAAGGCCGAGTCTATCGCGGTGGCGTGTATACCGGCAATTCCACCTTGACCCAGCTATCCATTGGCTTCCAGCTCGGTGGTCAGGCCTACAGTGAGATCATCTTCTTCAAAGATGCTAAAGCCTATAACGACTTCACCAGCGGCAGCTTTGAGTTTGGTGCACAAGCTTCAGCAGTGGCGATAAATTTGGGCGCCAACGCACAGGCGGGAACAACGGGCAACTCCGCAGCAGCTGGACAGCACGGTGGCAGTCAAACGGCCAGAGCAGCTTATATCAACGGCATGGCTGTATTTACCGCAGCCAAAGGCGGTTTAATGTTTGAAGCGGCGTTAGCAGGACAATCCTTTACCTTTGACCAACGCTAACCTCTAATGAAATCTGCGGGAGGAGACTGGCACGCAACCGTCACTCCCGTTGTTAATCACCAGCCGATAATACTGCGGCTACGCTCACCCAGCTTATGTTTTATCCACAATGCCACTAGTACACTGCCACCCAGTTGAATTCCAAATATCAGCGTTGAATACAGTATTGAGGTCAATGCCGATCCTGGGGCTAACTTAAAGTGAATGAAATACGACACATCGCCAATCGCAAGCGAAAACAGCGGATGTAGAAAGAAGATGGCAAAACTCATATCAGCTAAGCGAGTTAACCACAGCTGTTCGCCTTGTTGCGCCAACCATTCACAGCCTTGGAGCACCAATACGCATAGCGCAACTTTCTGTAAAAATTGCCAATCAAAGCCGTTATTAAACTCCCAAAAATTTTTATGGTAGTTACCTAGATGTCCCTCAACATAGGTTTGCATCACCAATGTCAGTAGCAACAGCCCCCAAGACAACCAGCCGATCTGCTGTTTATAGCGTGCCAGCACTGTGTCATCTTGCGAATAACAGATCCCAAGTAAATAAAACGGTGAGAAATAGAGTGCCGACTGCAACACGTTCACGTTGCCAATGGGCCGCTGTACGATCAACGCCAGCACTGAAACAATGAGCAGCCAGAACCAGCGGGCACTCGCCGTTAATCTGATATAGGCAAGAAACAACGGCGATAACACAAAGATCAGCAAAATAAACGGGATATACCAGTGCGGATAAAGCACATAGCCGTTACGCACTGTGTACCACACATCCAATGGCAGTTGCTGCACACTGTGGTGCTCGACCCACAACCAATGTGGCACTAAGGCCAGCAACCCCACCGCCGATACTAGCAAAAATGGCCATAACACATTGTCTATTTTGTTGCTCATAAAACGGCGGAATTCAAAGCGGCTATAAAACACCCGATGAAAAAAATAGCCCGAAATAAACACAAACAAGGCGGTACCACCGCGAATGAGATTCTCTAAAAATGCAGGAAACCCCTCTTCAGAGTTGTAGATGCTGTGTCCGGCCACAATCAACATAATGGCAACGCCGCGCATGTAGACAAACTCAAGTTGTTTTTGACGCATTACAACTCCAATAACACTATGGAAAATCAGGGAAATTAAGCAAACGACAGCGCAGGAACTACGCTCTGAGGCTGGAATAAACGCCTAGATAATAACCTGTTTTAGCGCCAACACAATAGCCACAAATGAAAATGTTATTATCCTTTTAATTCATTATGTTACATTGTTAAAACTTAGTAATTACTGGCAAAACCCAACGTCTTTTCAGCACAACTCGACTCAGGCCGCAAACAGGCTTAATCTGCTTTTATTACCAGAGTCGTTGTTGCCGTTATTGCAACGCCAAAACGGAAGCTATTTGTGATGCACGCTCGCCCTGTATACAAAACTGATGCCGCCAAACTGTCAGATTACTTCACTCGAAACCAGTCGCATTTTCAACGCTGGGATCCACTGCGCCCAGTAAATTTCCACAGTGTGGCCAATTGGCAACAAAGATTGAACCATCTCTATACTGAACCACGTACTGAGTATTGGTTTGCACTAGCAGACGCGGAGAAAATTATTGCCCATTGTGCGTTAAGCAATGTGGTACAAGGGCCGTTTCAGGCGTGCTACATGGGCTATGGCATCGACGCCGACTACCAAGGTCGCGGTTTAATGCCAAACTTATGTCAAACCGCATTGGCCTTTGGGTTTCAGCGTTTATCACTGCACAGAGTGATGGCGAACTATATGCCTCACAACCTGCGTTCTGGCGCGCTACTGGCAAGGCTCGGCTTTGAAAAAGAAGGGCTCGCAAAAGAGTATTTATGTATTAATGGGGAATGGCAGGACCATGTGTTGACCTCGCTGTTAGCACGTCACTTTAATGCCCCACGTTGATTTACCGAGGAAGCTTATGATTCAAGTGCACCATTTAGAGCAGTCACGATCGTTTCGCATAATCTGGCTATTAGAAGAGCTAGGGCTGGAATATGAGGTAGTGACTTACCGTCGCGATCCAACAACCTATGGCGCACCCGCCGCGTTAACCCGCATTCATCCGCTCGGCAAATCCCCAGTGATCACCGATGGCAACATCACCGTGGCCGAGTCCGCTGCGATTATTGAATATCTGCTAGATAACTACGACCTCGAAGGCAAGTTCAGACCAAAAGCTGGACAAGCGCTGTTGGATTATCGCTACTGGATGCACTTTGCTGAAGGTTCGTTGATGCCATTGTTAGTGATGCGCTTAGTGCTGGGGAAAGTTAAGCAACGGCCGATGCCATTTTTCGCCAAACCGATTGCACGTAAGCTGGTTGATAGCATCGACAGCGCCTTTATCACCCCACGTTTGCTACCGCAGTTAGCCCTGATTAACACTTGGCTTGAAACCCATTCATGGTTTGCCGGGGATACCCTCAGTGGTGCTGATTTTCAGATGGAATTGGCACTACGCTTTGCCGTATCAACTACCGATATCACGGCTTTACCCCATATCGCCGCTTATCTCCAAAAAACGGCCGCCCGCCCAGCGCATCAAATTGCCGCGGAAAAAGCGCAATAGTAAGTAGTCACTTACAACGCACTACTCAATATCGGACAATGACTAACGTAATTAAGACATACTTATCAAAAAACGCCACATTGTCCGATTTTCAATACAGGTTGTCCGATTTGATACTTCACGCCAAAGCATAGGCTCTTTAGTTTATCTCCATAGACAGCAACATCTTAGGTGGTGACACGAGCGAGATGGCTCGCGCTACTAGTTTTACTCAGGATGTTGCCCTGTCCGATTATCATCAAAGGTGAATCGCCAAGGAGATACTGATGTTGGAGTTTGCTAACAAGTCCGCTGCAGACTTTAGCGCTGCGAGCATGGCTCACGACACTGCCGCATCGTCAATGCCAACCCACCTAGTCAGCGCAACTGCCCCTGGTTCAGAGGTTACGCTCGCTGCAACGGCAAGCACAGAACCCGCTGAAGCAGAGCTATGGCAGGTTGATGAATTGCAATTCAAAGATAATCAATCATTGTTTGATTGGTTATTTATTCTGACCATCTATTTCACCATCAGTTTGTTGGTGAGCTATCTGTTGTACCACATCGCAGCAATATCACACCTTGACTCATTTGAGACTAAATTAACCTTCTCCAGCTTGCTGTTGATCATGCAATTACTGCTGACCCATGTGGTATGGCGCGCTGGCAGTAAGGTGATCCAACAAACCCATTGGGCGCCTATATTCGCGTTGCTGTTGGTAACGATAGGTGTCGGAGCTTTGGGTCAATGCTGCTTGCTGTGGGGGTAAGGAAACCATGACAGAACAACTTTCACGTCTCCGTGGCACAGGATTACAGGTACCGACTAAGTCCGAATCACCTAAAAAGCCTCTCAACAGCCCGTTGGATTTAGCCAATCCACAGCTGCAACATATTTCGACGCGCAACAGCCTGAGTAACTTTGAATACATCAAACAACTGCTCGGCGAAGAAAGTGCACTGAAGTTGTTTGACGGTATTTTGCAAAATCCCGACTCACAGCTGTACCGTTGCTATCAAGGTAAACCGCTCGACCTTAACTTTTTCTGCTCACCCGACTATTGGTATTGCAACGAGATCAACTTGCGCATTTTTGCCAATGCGGCGGCGCTTGGGGTCGATTTGGAACAGATGGGCTACCACACGGTGCAGATGTCATTACAACAGCGCCAACAAACCATTTTGGGGCTAATTCATCTGCTAGGCGTTGAAAAGATTTTTAAACAAGCGCAAAAGGTCAATGCGCTCTACAACCGCACCAAAAGTGTAGAGATTTACTCCGTGTCCAAAACTGGTGTGATGGGGCAACTGCAATATCATCCCGGACTGCAGCATTCACTCCATGTCACCACCTACAATATTGGCTGTTATCGCGGCGTACTCGAATATTTGGGCTATCAGGAAGTAAAAGTGGAGTTGCTAGAAGAACACTTTGCGACTGATACCCAACCCGGCTCAACCATGCTGGGATTTTCTTGGAAGCCAATGAGCCTGAAACAACGGCTCGCCATGTTGCTCGGTAACCTGATGTGCCCAAGACTATTCACCCAATACCTCAGTTCAAGTCAGTGTTTGCGCCGCTACCATCAACCGGTGGTGGATGCACATCAGTACTATCAACAACGCACCCAAAACTTGATCACCGAGTTAGAGCAGCAATACGGCCAGCGACTGTCGCTAAAACAACTGGAAATTGAACGTTTAAATGATGTGGTTACCGAACAGCAAGCCGTACTAACCCGTTTGCAAGATCCGTTTGCGCTGCGGGCGGAAAAGTGGCTGGAACAAAATGGCTGCAAGATGGGGGTTTCAGCCACCGATTTTGCTGCCGATTTTTGTATGTCTGAGCGCACACTCAACCGCAAACTCGGTGACAGCTTAGGCGCGCCAGCGAAAACCCTGATTAATCGCTATAAGCTTAATAAATCCAGACATTTGCTCGAACAAGGGGTACCCATTATTCACACCGCCGAAGCCTGTGGATTTAGCAGCCCAAGCTACTTTACTCAAGCGTTTAAGAAGCAGTTCGGCTATACCCCGTCGGAGTGCAAAGCCAGTTAAGCTGAGGACTTTTGCCCCATTCTTTGCCGAAATGCCGATGGGGTTTGTTGATAATGTTCTTTGAATACCTTATTGAAGTGCGACGCAGTGGCGTAGCCGCAGCGATCGGCAATCAATGAGATAGGCAAACTGCTCGTTTCGAGTAACTGTTTCGCATGCCGCATCCGCCTTAAGGTGATGATTTGGCTGAGAGAACTTTGATAACGATGCACACAATAACGGTTTAACTGACGACTACTCAGATGCACCGCATTAGCCAGGTATTCAACGGAGAGCATATCGGAGTTACCTTTGGCAATGCCGTCGTCAATCAGCGTCAGTACCTGTTGCAACACCCCATCCGATTTAGATTGCAGCGCTACGTTTAAGCTATCCTCGTCTTCAGTTTGTTCCTGCTGCAGCTGCGCACGGGCAAAATCGGCACAATGGCGCATGGTATTGAGCAAGTTGCGGCATTTGCTGAGCAATAACGGCGGCGCAATCGGTTTCACCATATAGTCGTTTGCTTCTGCCATCATCCCTGCCATTTTGTTACTTTCATCTGCCCATGCGGAGAGCAGCAACATCGGAATATGCGCAAATCGAGCATCGCTCTTGAGCTGTTTAGTCAGATCAATCCCGTTTAAACGCGGCATCTGCACATCACTGATAATCAGATCTGGCATATTCTGCTGTAACCAACTTAATGCATCACACCCGTCAACCGCCGTCGCCACCTCAAATTCACTGCGCAGTATCGCTGCCAACTGGCGCCGTAATTCAGCGTCATCTTCGACCAATAACAGCAGCGCTGGCTGTTGATGTTCAACCGCAATAGCCAGCGGTTCTGCCACCGCTTCTGTGACTGTTATAGGCAGGCTGGCGGTAAAGCTCACGGCATCTGGCTCTATATTCAGCACAATCTCACCACCAAGCTGTTGACAGAGGTCTTTAACGATATGCAGCCCTAACCCAGAGCCAACTTGTTCTGAATTATCGCGAAAACGTCGTTCAAAAATCTTGCTACTGGCGGCAGCGCTAATCGTCGTGCCGTGGTTCATCACCGTCAGCTTGGCAGTCTGCTCCTCATAGACTAACGCCACATCAATCTTGGCACCGATTGGGCTGTACTTGATCGCATTTGACAGCAAGTTAGACACAATCAGCTCAAAGCTTTGCTTCTGCCAAAAACCATGACGATTGTAATCATCACCAGCTAGAGTGAGCTGCTGTTGCTTATCTTCCGCCAAGCGTCGGTACGTACTGACGATAGACTGCAAGGTATCGAACACAGGCACATAACTGCTGGGGCTATCACCACGGGAATGCGCACCGATTTGCAGTAATTGGTCGATAAATTGATTGAGTCGTTGTCCTGCCCGCTCCGCTTCATCGCTAAGCTGCGCCAACTTGCCCGTCACTTGTTGTTTAATCTGGTAGATGGGCAGCAGCATCAAGCTGAGTGGTGTACGCAACTCATGACTGAGGTATTCCAGCATCCGTTGCTGCTCAGCTAAGGCATCGTGCAGCTCCACGTTGGCATCAGCTAATTGCCGTGTCTTTTGCATCACCAGCTTGTTCAGTGATTCATTGCGGCGGATGAGCGTCCGTTGCCGATAATGGATCAACAGCACCAGCGCCATAATCGCCAGTACAACATACCCAAATCGCGCGGTGCGGGTAGCATACCAAGGCGTGAACACCGACAAGCTAACTGTATGTATATCACTGAGTGGTTCACCATGCTGATTGGTAGCTTGATACTCCAACTCCGTGGCACCAAACGGCAAATGGTTTAAATAGATATCAAACGGCGGCGCGAGATGTTGCCACTCGCTCTGATTAAGCCGATAGCGCATGCCCACCATGCTGCCGAGTGGCGCGGCAGCAAAGCTCAATTGCACATCGTTGCCGTTGCCAAGTTCGGGCAAGTGTTCCAGATAGGGCACATTAAACACCGAGCTATTAGGCAAGGGTTTATCAGCATGACGAATATTGGCAATGAACGGTGTTACCGCAGTTTGTTCGGGCTGATATGCCGATGGCGTCACTTTGACCACACCGCACAGGCCACCAAAATAGAGATCGCCATTGGCCGCTTTATAGGTCGCTTCAGAATCAAATTCACTGCAGGGCAAGCCATCATCTTCATCGATAATATTCAGCGAGGCGATACAAGCCTGCTGCCCGACACCCTTGTCGCACAAACGTACCACAGCCAGCCCTTTATCTGTGCTTAACCACAGCCGCTGCTGTTCATCCTGCTCGATGCCGTAAATGATATTGGAGGGTAATCCCTGCTGCTCCGCAATTTGCCAGATTAGCTCACCCTCAGTAGAGAAATACTGTAAACCACCACCCCAACTGCCCAGCAAAAAGCCTTCTTTGTAGGTCTTTAATACAAAGGGATAGCGGTTGATGGGTTGATTGTCGTGGATGAAGGTTTCAGTTCCAGTGTTTGGATCGATGAACTTGATAGCAGCCGCTCCGACTTCAGCATGCAGGCCAAACAACCATCTCCCATTAATATTTGCAGCTGCTCTAACTGCTTGTTTCTGAATCAAGTTCCTTTCTAAAATGGGTTGTTCATTAGCAAGTGACCAATAATTAAGAAATCGATAGCCCAATTGCCAAATATGGTCTCCATCGGCATACAACCCGAAAGACTGCTTTTGATCCAATTGTTGCCAGTCGCCATCGGGGCTACGTCGCCATAACCCGTAATAACCTGATGCCCAGAGATATTGCTTCGAATCGATATAAAGACTGCGCCAAGCCGTTTGTCCCTTCTCAGGTGTAATATCCTCGATTAACTGACCACTATCTGAATCGAGGATATAGATTCCTTGATCTTGAGTTGCTACGACTAGGCGTTGCTCATCTAACTGAAGTGTCGAACGTGTTTCATCTGTGGGTAATTCGCTATTTCTTTTATCAAATAGCCTAAGATAAGGAGGCAATAGGCGTCCTTGAAGCAGACCACCTTGAGGCCTAACTAGCCATAATCGATTGTAGACATCCCAAGAGGTCGCATGCACGGCAGGACCATTGGGTTGGGATAAGCCGTTAGTCAATACATCCAGCAGTTCACCATTGCAGATTTGAACAAAACGCCCACTATTTAGGTATAACCACAGCGAATCGCTTGGGCCGAAATGGAAACTTCCACGCGATACTTTATTTGAGACACGCGTCCGCTTGGTGATAGCAAATTGTGAATTAAGTTCAAGCAAAAAAGTTTCGGAATAATCAGTAGCTAACGCATAAAGTACTGCATCTTTAATCTCGATATCTAAAATAGCAAATTGAGAAAGTCCCATAACTTGCTCAAGTTTAAAGTCATCGGGATTGAATCGATAAAAATTTCCCCCAGGCTTAAGGGGTAAGCGAGGATTGAAACTACTTATTGCAACGTATTGATTATTGAATTTAAGGGCACGTGAGATTCGCTTATCCCACGCATGGATGAGGAACAGTTTTAACAACATCGGGTCACGTTCTAACTGTCCATTCCGACTAATCCCCCAATAATCATCTTTATAATCAAATTTGTGTAATTCATTCCCGAGTGTAACAGGCAGTTTATCAATCATTTTAAACGTTTCACCGTTAGGCAAAACTGTTCGGAATGCTGGGAAATCTTTTTTATCAGGATCAACTGGATTTATAGCGTGAGTTATCTTGCCACTGGTCTTATCTATAAGCGATTTAGTTAAACTATCGTGTGAAATAAAGAAATAGTCATCCGATTCGTAGACGCGACTCGTAATAGGAAAGGCTAGTCCCTCTTTACTCCCTGGCTGATAACGTAAGTTGGAAGTGCGGTAACCATCGTAGAGCACAATGCCATTTTCGGTGCCAAGCCAGAGGCGGCCTTTGGTGTCCATGCTGACACCGAGGAGCTGAGCATGGGAGCTGATCCCGGGAATGTGGGGTTCGTCAAAGGTGAGACGGTCGGCAAAACAGGTTTCTAGCGCAAGGCAATGAAAAGCGAGCCAATACAGCAGTATTGCTAAGCCTATTCTTCTCATGCTTTTATCCTTTTAGCGCCTAAACTCCCTACGCCAAAACTGCCTGAAATTGACGGTCTTAACAAGTCTTTAACAGTGACAATCTAGCCAATATCACAGATCAAAATTTCACCTATCAGTGACAGCAAGGGTTATCAATTTTCGGCCCAAAAAAAATCCGGCCGAAGCCGGATTGTAAAGTGTTATTCAGGGCGCAATTTCAGCGCTCAACGCAGCTATTTACTGCGATGTTGGCTCGGTGATTTGCCGAACACAGGTTTAGCGCCGGGGCGTTGATTGCCGCGTTTGCTACTCCCGTTGGCAGGTTTGCCATTCGCGCTCGGCTTTCCACTTCCGCTCTGCTTGCCGTTTGTCCCAGGCTTGCCATTGCTCATCGCTTGGCTTGCGCCTGATGCTTTTCGCTTTTCGCCTTGTTTAGCATTGGCGCTTGGCTTAGCAACGCCTTTATCGAACTGATTGCTGCTAAAGCGGGTCAGGCCTTGCTGGCCTTTGCCAGCTTTGGCGCCGCTCTGGCGGGCAAATTGCTCTGCACGCCCTTCCGGCGGCACCAGATGTTGCGGGCCAGTACCAATCAAATCTTCGCGCTTCATCGCCACTAACGCTTCGCGGATCAACGACCAACCGGCAGGGTCGTGATAACGCAACAAGGCTTTGTGCAGGCGGCGTTGACGGCCTTTTTTGGCAATCGGTACTTCTTCACTGTCGTGCTTGACGTTACGCAGCGAGTTCAGCCCGGTGTGGTACATGGTGGTGGCGTTTGCCATCGGTGAGGGATAGAAGTTTTGCACTTGATCCAGCTTGAACTTTCGCTCTTTGAGCCACAGCGCAAGATTAAGCATATCCTCATCGGTGGTGCCGGGGTGCGCCGAGATAAAGTACGGGATCAAAAACTGCTCTTTACCAGCTTCTTTTGAATACTGGTCAAATAGCTCTTTGAAGCGGTCATAGGTACCCATGCCCGGCTTCATCATTTTCGACAGCGGCCCTTCTTCGGTGTGCTCTGGGGCAATCTTCAAATAGCCGCCAACGTGATGTTTTACCAACTCTTTCACGTAGCGCGGATCTTCAATCGCCAAGTCGTAGCGAACGCCAGAGGCGATCAGCACTTTTTTGATGCCGGGCACATCACGGGCAGCGCGATACAGGTCGATGGTGTGCTGATGGTCGGTATCTAAGTGACCACAAATAGCCGGGAATACACACGACAACCGCCGACAGGTTTTCTCTGCCTTTTCGCTTTTACAACCCAAACGATACATGTTGGCGGTTGGGCCGCCGAGATCGGAAATCACCCCTGTAAAGCCGGGCACTTTCGCTTGGATCTCTTTGATCTCTCGAATAATCGACTCTTGCGAGCGACTTTGAATAATGCGGCCTTCATGCTCTGTGATCGAGCAGAACGAACAGCCACCAAAGCAACCACGCATAATGTTAATCGAGGTTTTGATCATGTCATAAGCAGGGATTTTCTCCTTGCCATACACGGGATGCGGCACGCGCTGATACGGCAGATCAAACACGGCGTCCATCTCGTCCGTATTGAGGGGGAACGCTGGCGGGTTGACCCAAATCCCGCGATCGCCGTGCATCTGGAACAAAGCACGGGCACAGCCGGGGTTGGTTTCTTGATGCAACACGCGCGAAGCATGAGCGTAAAGGAAGCGGTCTTCACTCACGCGCTCAAACGCTGGCAGCAACACATAGGTTTTTTCCCATGGTCGCGGTTTTGGCGGTTGCACGCTAATAGGCTGCGGCGCGTCATTATCAAAAATCTTAGCATCGCTTGGGCCCGATAGGTTCTGGCAACCCACATCGTCAGCGCCATAAGGATTGGGGATTGGATCAATCTTATGCAGTTGGTCGATTTTACGTGAGTCCACCCCGCGCCATTCTGGCAGCGCTTCGCGGCGCAATACCGCCGTGCCGCGAATATTCTGCATCTCATCAATGCTGGCACCCCGTGCATACAGATGAGCCACTTCTGCCAAAGGTCGTTCTGCGTTGCCGTAAATCAGAATGTCGGCTTTGGCATCAAACAGCACGCTACGGCGTACTTTATCTTGCCAGTAATCGTAATGGGCGATACGGCGCAGACTGGCCTCAATGCCACCCAGCACCACAGGAATATCTTTGTAAGCTTCTTTACAGCGTTGGGTGTACACAGTCACGGCGCGATCTGGACGTTTGCCCCCCACGTTACCCGGCGTATAGGCGTCGTCATGGCGCAGTTTACGATCCGCGGTATAGCGGTTGATCATCGAATCCATGTTGCCCGCAGTCACTCCAAAAAACAGATTCGGGCGGCCCAGCTGCATAAAGTCTTCTTTACTGTGCCAGTCGGGTTGAGAAATGATGCCGACGCGGAATCCTTGCGCTTCTAATAGGCGGCCAATCACCGCCATACCAAAGCTAGGATGATCAACATACGCATCACCGGTCACCACGATGATGTCGCAACTGTCCCAGCCCAACTGCTGCATCTCTTTTTTAGACATCGGCAGGAATGGCGCTGGTTTCAAATCGTTACGATAGCGAGGATAGCGGAATAAACTGGATTCAACTTGCATGAAAAACTCAACCCGTAAAATCTGGTGGCTGACAACGCTTGTCAGGGGCGCGGAGTATAACAGCACCCACTGTTTCAGTGTGAACAATATTTAAGCAAATACCGAATTTTTACTCGCTATTAACCTATGCCGTTGTTCGCGGTTAATTCAGCGCCCACAAATAGAGATTAATCCCGCTGAGCAGCAGCAAAACCGCCCAAGTGGAGAGAATGCCCACCAAGCGGCCAAGGTGTACACCGCCCTCTGCTTTGACCATACCGTAAGCATGCAACAAGCGCCCGACCAGCCAGACGATGCCGAGAATATGCAGCCACATCGGCTCAAATTTTGCCACTTCTGCAAGTGCCAGCAGCAACAACACCATCGGCGCATATTCTACGTAATTGCCCTGCGCTCGAATCGCTGCGATTAAGGATGGTTGTTGGCCATCGCCAATGCCGACGTTCTTTTTTACCCGCACCAATACCACCAGCGCACTTAATCCCAGCAGCAATAAACCACTTAGCGCCGCATATAACCCTGAAACATAAAGCGTCATGTTGAAATCCTTCATTTATATCGCCGAGAAAGCGACAACATCACATTAAGTAAATTATATTTTTATGTCATTATTCCTTTTACAAAACATTGGCTTAAAATGCGCGCCGTAACCATATGGTTGCGGTTATTATTGGTCGCGAATAGCAGGGCTTATTGTGGATAATCAAGAATTTATCGAAAAACGGCGCTTTATCATTCAACTTGGTAAAGCGCTGCATAAATTTGGCACACCGGCTTATCGTTTAGAGACGCACCTGCAAACCGTGGCTAGAACTCTGGGGCTGGATGGCTATTTTTTAATTTCGCCCACCTCCA
Source organism: Shewanella avicenniae (assembly GCF_017354945.1). Lineage (NCBI taxonomy): Bacteria > Pseudomonadati > Pseudomonadota > Gammaproteobacteria > Alteromonadales > Shewanellaceae > Shewanella > Shewanella avicenniae. Next base: position 3,867,326 of record NZ_CP071503.1, read on the forward strand.
TGACCTTTGTACTGCAGCACGACACCGACCAAGAATATAACCATGTAGCGCGGGTCAAACCGGGCGAACTGGACTTAGGCTCACTGGCACGTACCGATGAGTTAGTGGAAGAGTTGCGCACTGGCCAACGCACCCTCAGCGAAGCGATTGCCCGCTTAGAAGAGATCGCCAATAAACCCAATCCATACGGCCCATTGCTCACCCTTGGCGCCTTTGGCACTGCCGCCGCAGCCTTTGCCATGCTAATGGCCACCAGCTGGAATGATGTATTTTGGTCAGGCGTGATTGGCTTGTTAATTTATCCGTTGGCATTTGCCGCCGAACGCTCGAAACGCATGGCGGAATTGTTGGAACCCAGTGCCTCGTTTGTGGCGGGGATCTTGGCCTGCATCATCGCGCAGTTTGATGCCTCGATTAATATTCCGGTGGTGATTCTTTCAGGGGTGATTGTATTTGTGCCCGGTCTGGCGCTCACCCTCGGCTTAGCCGAACTCGCCGCCCGCGACTTGATGTCGGGCACCATGCGCATCATGGACGCCATCATGCTGCTGTTTAAGCTCTATTTTGGCGCGGTGCTTGGGGTGGCGATTGGCACAGCCATTCTAGGGCAATATCTGTTTATTGAGCCAATGCCACTGCCACGTTGGGCGAGTTGGTTGGCGGTGCCACTGTTGTCGGCGGCGCTGGTATTTATTTTTAAAGCGCGCCTTAAAGATGCACCGTGGGGGATTTTTGCCGGGGTACTGGCATTTTTCTCGGCCATGTTTGGCGGTATCTACCTTGGCGATTCCATCGGTATTTTCTTTGGTGCCTTTGTGGTGGGCATCTACGCTAACCTGTTTTCGCGCTGGACCAAATCGCCCGCCTCTATCGCGTTGCTGCAAGGGATTGTGATTTTGGTACCCGGCAGTAAAACCTACATGGGGCTGAATGCCTTTGTCTCCGGCGAAACCCTGCTAAACCAGCCACACCTAGGGCCTCAGCTGTTTTTAATTTTTATGTCATTGATTGCCGGATTAATTTTTTCCAACGTTGTGATTCCTCCGCGTTCAACCTTGTAGCATTTAATCAGCGATCCAATTAACATCTCCATTACAAAAAAGCGTCTATGATTCTATAAACGCGGAGAAATCCTGCATCCGCGTGTAGATGTTTGGAGGTGTGTATGGTTCGAAGCTGCCGAGTTGTACTGCTAATCATGGGGATGATTAGCTTTGCTGTAGTTGCAGCGCAAGCCCCCGCTAATCAGCAAACCGACGCTGCCAGCTACACCGTTGGTAAGATTATTGTGCAAAGCCATCCGATTTTTGATGAGTCGGCAAAGAACGCCATTTTCCTCCATAGCTGGGCCAACACCCTGCATATCAACACCAAAGAACACGTGATTCTCGATCGGCTTAGCTTCCACGAAGGCGACCTCGTTACCCGCAAACAGCTGGATGAAGCGCAACGGATTTTGCGTGCTGAACCCTATTTGCGCGATGCGGTGATCAGCATCGTCCCCGCCGATCCCAGCAGCGGCGCCAACAGCGATAGCGTAAATATTTTGGTGGAAACCTGGGATCAATGGTCATTGCTCCCCACCGTGGATTTTGGCCGTACCGGCGGTGAAAACAAATATTCGCTCGGCATCAAAGACGACAACATTCTCGGCCTCGGTATTCAATCGCAATTTGAGTATCAATCCGATGAAAACCGCAGCGGTTACCGCTTTAATCTGCGTTCCGCCGTACCTTGGGTGGAGCATGGTCAAGTGGCCGCCGACTTTCACAGCAATGACGATGGTAGCGCCGCCTATTTAGCCTTTAGAAAACCGTTTTACACCCTCAGCGGCGAAGACTCCTACGGCGTCAGCTACCTACGCAACGACCGCATCAACACCTTTCGCCAAAATGGCCGTAATATCAGCCAGTATCGTGAATATTTAAAGCAAGTTGGGCTATTTTGGGGCTTTAAGTTGGCCGAAGACGCCGACACCCATCAGCGACTGCTGTTTGGTATCAGCCAAGATTTTCACGAGTTTAGCGAAGAGCTTTACACCTTTATGCCGCTGCCCGAAGACCGTAAATTTGTCTATCCGTGGCTACAGTGGGAATACCTGCAAGATGAATTTGTGGTGATGCAGAATGTGCATCTGATTAATTTTAATGAAGATATCAACTTAGGCTGGCACCACACTGGCCGTATCGGGGTTGAAACCAACGACACCGATGGCTTGGGTTATCACTTGTGGTGGGACACATCGCGCGGTTACAGCAGCGAAAGCCAGTTGTTATTGCTCGACTTTGATATGCAACTCACCCAAGGCACTACTCAACCGGATTACCTGAAACTCGGGAGCGGCGCCGAATACTTCTATCGCTTCAGTCCAAAGTGGACCGCCTATAGCCGGTTACGGATGGTGACCAGCAAAAACCGTTATCTCGATTGGCCATTGGGGCTGGGCGATGACAACGGTGTGCGCGGCTACCCCAACGACTTTCAACTGGGCGATCATCAATGGGTGTTCAGTGCCGAAGTCCGCAACTACCCAAACATCAACCTCTACCAACTCGCTGAACTCGGTTGGGTGGCTTATGTCGATGTCGGCCGCGCATTTGGCGGCGAGTTAGCCCGTGACAATGAAATCAAAGGGATGATTGGTGCGGTCGGTATCGGCGCCCGAATTTACTCTTCCCGCTCCAGCTATGGCAACGTGGTGCATATCGATTTCAGTATGCCGTTTAGCAATAGCGACCACGTGGATGGCTGGGAATGGCGCTTTGAAGTGAAGCGTAATTTCTAACACATTTTTTGTGGCTGCAAATCCGCCGCGGCAGGTTTAGTATGGATAGACTCATCGTTAATCGTGCTCAACTTGCCGGGAGATTTCATTGTGTCCCACCTGTTTCAACCGATTGCGTTCGGCCCTCTGCAGCTGGACAACCGCATCATCATCGCACCTATGTGCATGTATTCCGCCGACAATGGCCTGGTGCAGCCGTGGCACTGGCAGCATTACGGTAACTTGTCGCAATCTGGTGCTGGGTTATTGATTTTAGAAGCCAGCGCCGTTGCCCCTGAAGGCCGTATATCCCATGCCGATATCGGGGTGTGGAATATCCATTGCCAAGATGCGCTGGGAAAATTACTGCAAGATATTCGCCGCGATTCCAACATGCCGGCGATTGTGCAAATCGGTCATGCTGGCCGCAAAGCCTCTTGCAGTCGCCCTTGGCAAGGCGGTACTCAGTTGCCACCGTCGAATATCCATGGCTGGAACACCCTCGCCCCGAGCGCGATTCCGTTTCAAAGCAGTGACGTGCCGCCGCGGGAGATCACCAAGCCGGAAATCAATGATCTGATCCATCAGTTTGTTGCTGGTGCGCAACGCGTACGTGCCGCCGGTTTTGATGGGATTGAAATCCACGCCGCCCACGGTTATCTGCTGCATCAGTTTTTATCGCCGATCAGTAATCATCGTAAAGATGAGTTTGGCGGCAGTTTAGAAAACCGTATGCGCTTGCTGCTCCGAGTATTCGATGCGATTAAAGAAACCCTACCGCATGACTTTATGGTAGGCGTACGCATCAGCGCCACCGACTGGATTGAAGGTGGATGGGATCTCGAACAAAGCGTCGAACTGGCGCAGCTGCTCGACAGTCGCGGTTGTCATTATCTGCATGTCTCCAGCGGAGGCTTGTCACCGGCGCAGCAAATTCCAGTAGGCCCCGACTATCAAGTGCCACTGGCGCAAGCGATTAAAGCCAAAGTGTCGATGCCGGTGATTGCGGTGGGCTTGATTACCGAACCTGAGCAAGCAGAGGCGATTATAGAGACCGGTGCTGCCGATGCCGTAGCGCTGGCGCGCGGTATTTTATACAACCCACGTTGGCCGTGGCATGCGGCAGCAGCGTTAGGTGCTGAGGTGAAGTGTGCGCCGCAGTATTTGCGGTGCCAACCACACGGGTTGAAATCACTTCTACATAAGTAACACTGGCCGATAAAACCGCATAAACACCCCGGTGTAAATCACCGTGGTGAGCGGCAGCAACTCATTCATTCCAGCGGCGTTAGCTTTCAGCGAGCGCCGCTTTTATTTGAGCACTCGTCAACTGTTGCAGATAACCCGCTTGCCGCTCCGGCGAGTTGAGTTCGTTATCGAGTGCGCTGCCCATCACCCCCATAGTAAACAGGTTGAAGTACAAACCACCGATGGCGCACCCAAGGATAGACGCCGGAATTTGCAAGCGCTCCCCAAAACATTGTTGCAAGCGCTCGCTAATAAACACCTCTAACTGCTGCCGAAGCAGACGATTGGCCAATGCCATGTCGCTTCCCAACTGATAAGCCATCGAGCGCCGAAACGCGCTGTTGCTGTTAAAAAAGCGCAGCATCTCCACCACATTGGCAGCAGGCTCCTTAGCCAACCAATCCTCAGCAGTATTTTTGCTGGCAAATAGCTGGCTAAACAGTTGCTCGTGACAGGCCATCAGCACATCTAATTTACGGTTAAAAATGCGATAAAAACTGGTACGGCCAACCTTGGCGGCTTTGGTTAATTCAGACACCGAAATATCACAGTAGTCTTTATTTTTTAATAGCTTGAGGAATTCACGCATCACGCGTTGTTTGATGGGATTGAGTGCTTCACTCAGTTCGCTAACATTGTGCATAACACATGGCGCTAAAGTAAGGTGATGTCACACCCTACCCACTCACTGGCAAATCAACAAGCAAGGCGGAACAAAAACTCTCTTTTGTTCCGTCCGGAACAGTTGCCACTGTTTGTCGCACGCCAACCGCTAGCGCACTGGCTATGATGACCCCCGCTAATCTCAAACGCGATGTTTTAGGAGTCATGATGAACGCTGCCCCAATAACTGTTGGTATTTTTCTCTATCCTGGCATGACGATGCTCGATGCTTATGCACCGCTGCAAATGCTGGCATTTGCCCAAGGTATCGAATGTTTTACCTTTGCCAAAACCGCCCTGCCACTGCCATGTGATGCTGGGGTAGATCTGCTCCCGAATTACAGTTTTGCAGATTGTCCTTCAATGGATATTCTTCTGGTCGCTGGCGGTGGCAACCCGTATCAAGCCATGCAGGATGAAACCACTTTGGCCTTTTTGCGCCAAGTGGGCAGCCAAGCACAATACATTACCTCGGTATGCACCGGCGCGTTGATCTTGGCCAGTGCCGGTTTGCTCAATGGCTATCAAACCACCTGCCATTGGGCCTACAAAGAGGTATTTAAACGCTTTGAACAGGTGGAAGTGGTGGATCAACGAGTGGTGATTGATCGCAATCATATCAGCGGAGGGGGCATTACTGCTGGGTTGGATTTTACACTGACACTGGTTGCCAAACTGCAAGGCGCCGCTGCCGCCCAAGTGCTGCAACTGCTACTAGAGTACGATCCACAGCCACCGTTTGATTGTGGTAACCCACGCTCAGCTGCACCTGAACTCGTCGCTGGCGTACAAGCTGAAGTGCACAAGTTAGCCGCAGAGCTATTTGCTTAAGGTAGTAACACCGAAATCGCCGTTTACCCGTTATAGCAAAGGCGGTTTTGGCACAATTTCAGCGCCTAAACTGTGGGTGTATTTGTCGGGCAGTCCAAGAATTTTCTTGAAGATACCGATTTCAATCGGCAACGATACCCCACTTCCAAATGTTGTGGATAAAATCCACAACATTCCAAATAGTTCCTATCACTTACCCCAATATTTCCTTTTTGAACAAAGACTCACAAAACCCCAGCAAACCGATTTACCTCTAATAGAGTATCATCAAAAATGCTGCTTTATTGCACAATCATGGAAGCATCATCATGACCAACACATGGAAATTACTCACACCATTGTTAGCGGGCGTAGCTGCAAGCACGCCACTGCTAAGTTCGGCCTGCGAGCCCGTGCCACAATTGGTAATGGATACCGTACAAGCTAAACATATCAGCTTAATTGGCGAATCCCACGGCACCAAGGAAACCCCGCAAGCCTTTTATAATCTGGTGTGCAACGTGTTGGAAAAGGCACCGAATGAACCGCTGACCGTCGGTTTTGAACTCTCAGCCATAAAAGACATAGAACTGACCGACCAAGCATCGCTGGATAGCTGGTTAACGGCCGATGATGAATGGGTGGCACCGCACGATGGCCGCAGCAGCGAAGCCATGTATCAGTTACTGAAACGTATGGTACAAACTAAACAAATCCACCCAAACTTGTCCATTTTGCTATTCAACGAGCCAACGGGGAACCGTGATAAGTTAATGGCAAATAACATCATTTCTGCGTATCACGGTCAAAAAATGTTACTACTCGCGGGTAACTTTCATACCCAACTCAAACAGACCGACAATCCAGATTTTGCCAACGCTCCAGCGCCCATGGGATCATATATTTTTACCCAATATCCACAGCAAACCACTAGCATCGTCATCTCTTACGGTGGTGGTACTCAATGGGCTTGGGGCGATGAAGGTAAAGGCGTTTATTCAGTAGGGAAAAGCAAATTAACGCAACCGCTTCAAGCTCGAATACTTAACGCGGCAGAAGCAGCTCGAACCGGCTATGACATGGCGTGGAATGTCGGCGAAGTCCATGCATCTTATCCACACATTCACACGGAAGCTGATGACTCGGCGCGGATGCCAACAAAGGGCTAACTCAGTCACTGCTGCCAAAATGATTGGAGCGGCAACGGTCGCTCACCCTGCTGATTGTCGATTTTGCCAATCGGCAACGCATTTAGCGTAGTTAGTTGCCGCTACGGTACTTGGGTTAGTTGGCTTGTATAGTCAACGGTTGCTGAGAAATCGAAGTAATCATCACCCCAAGATAGCGACCATCTTGTTGCTTAATCATGAGCGTACCGCCTCTCGATAATTTTTTAAATTCTGGGGTGGCTGAGAGACTGTCGAGCGCATCGGCCAGTTGCACTTGATCATTGTCTACCGACTCCAGAATCAAGCCGCACAATTTATTGGAACACTGAAACTCCCGTTGCAACAGTTCACCATGTTGATTGAAATAATCGTTAACACCATCCTGTAACCCAGCCTTTTTGGTCACGGCGTATTGCTCAGTCAGTTGCTGATCCAGATTGGTAATCAGCTGTTCTAATTGGGTGGCAGACATCTGGCTAAGCGCTTTTGCGCGTAAGGCATCGTTGCCTTGGCCGTTATCGGTAAGCAGCTCATCCAACGATTCAACGGCTTCTGGTGCTTGTTCGGGTTTATTCGCGACGACAGAGGCCGTTGATGCAGCAGCAACAGGAGCAGCACTTGGCTGGGGCGCAATAGCCGGAGCTGCGGCTGCGGGCGTCATCTCCGCGGCTACAGGTGCAGCAGGGAGAGACGCGTTAGTTGCTGTAGAGGTCATGCGACCTAGAAATAGCCCCACGAGCAACACTACCACCACAATAACGGCTAATAAGGCTTTATTCATCTGACATCCATTTGATTCAACGGCGGTTTATCTTTTTTGTAGCACTAATGAACTCCAATGAGTAGTGCTTTTTATGACCAATAGCAAGTAAAGCAGTATACATCTCATTGTAATCCAACCATTTTTGCTAGCGCTCCCTATCACGACATTCTTGGATTGGCGAGTTATTTCGCCGAGAAAAATAGCGTACATTTGTGACAACCAGCAAAAATTAATACGAAAAATCAGCCTGATAGACAAAAAAGCTAGACGCACAATGAGTGAGTTACAACAATACTTATCATCAAGCCAACCTGCTAATTAGCACCTCGTCATGAGCTGAATAATAGGCTGAACAGTTTTGTTGCAAAATATTGTTCAGGCGCCTTAAGTAACAGCTGAAGGGCACGACTTGTTCGTCTTTGTTGCTGTTGTTTGCCACCGACCGATGTAGCTAGCACTTTATTGCAATATGTAAAGGACGCATATGGATTACAAATTTGAGCAATGGAAGACCTATCTTGCCATCGATGACCACACCATCAGCACCCTGCAACAAAACTATTGGATTATCGAACAACATATCGATGAGATCGTTGACAAGCTCTACGACAAACTGACCTCTTTTGAGGGCACAAAACTGTTTTACGAACAGCCAGAAGCCATGATGCGTGCCAAACAACATCAAAAGCGCTACTGGAAAGAGTATGTTTTTAAAGGCAATTTAGACCAGAGTTATATCGACACCAGTAAGCGTATTGGTAGAACCCACCATAAGATTGGCGTTGATATGCATTTTTATACCGGTGCCTATAACATCATGATGCGCCATCTGGTACGTAAAGTACGCGAAGCTCTAGGCGACGATATCGAGCAAGAATTTCAATACTTGTCGGCACTGAATAAAGTCATCTTTATGGACATGGGGCTAACGACATCTGTCTATTACAACTCTGTTGCAAGTAACTTAGAAAAGCTAGCAACCGAACTCAATATGGCACTGGCTCGCGCTGGGGAATTTCGCGATAACGAAACAGGGCAACATATTCATCGTATGAGCCGTATGAGCGCTGAACTGGCAAAATGCATCGGCAAAGATAGCCAATGGTGCAACATGATCCTGCTCGCCAGCCCCTTACACGATGTCGGCAAGATTGGCATTCCAGATAATGTGCTGTTAAAACCAGGCAAACTGACAGAGCAAGAGTGGGTCTGCATGAAATCCCACCCTCAGATTGGTGGCGAGATTGTGCCACAAAACAATACCGAAGTGATTCAGATGGCACGCCGCATTGCCCTTACCCATCATGAACGCTGGGATGGCACGGGTTATCCGCTTGGGCTGTCTGGCGAGGCGATTCCGTTAGAAGGTCGAATTGCGGCAGTATGTGACGTGTTTGATGCGCTGTTGTCGGTAAGACCCTACAAAGCCGCTTGGTCTGTCGAAGACGCCGCAAACTACCTCAAACAAAACAGTGGTCAACACTTTGATCCTGAGTTAGTTGAGATATTTCTGGCGAATCTGCCACGAATGATGGAAATTCAGCATCAGTTTAAGGACGCAGATGAGGTAGATGAGTTCAACTTTGCCTAACGTGTCGCAAGAGCGTGAGCTGATTCCCTATAGAACCCAATAGCGAGCCAACCTCATTAGAAAAAATCCAAACTCAAGTTTGGATTTTTCATTTACATCCCCATGATATCAATGCCACTATCGGACTATCGACTTCCAAAAGGATCCTGAATGTTAAGCGTTTATGAAATGGAGCAACTGCTAAAGGTATTAGATGCCAATGCCGAAAAGGGGCTAAGCCTCGCGCAACTTGCTGCCACGACTGACATTCCCGTTTCTCGTCTGCAACAATTCACCAAAGCGCACCGCGAATACTTTGTGATTATGCCCGACAGTGACAGCTACCAACTTAACCGTTTTGGTCAGCTCAAAGGCAATATCGACGCCATGCTGCGTCACTATCAACAACGGCAAACCAAAAAGAAAACCAAACCGAGCAGCTGGATTTGGCTCGCAGTGATTTTTACCACCAGCATGACCTTGTTTACCGCACTGCATAACCAGTAGCCACGATGTTAGACGCGCATGTTAGCCAATGAAAAAAGCAGCTCAATGAGCTGCTTTTCTGTTTGAGCGGAGCGAGTGAATTAGCCGAGCACTTCTTCCAAGGCGCGCAAACACAAGGCAACATTCTCACGACGGGCGCCGTAACCCATCAAGCCGATACGCCATGCTTTGCCAGCTAAGTCACCAAGGCCTGCACCGATTTCAAGGTTGTAGTCATTCAGCAAGCGACTGCGCACCGCTACATCGTCCACGCCTTCAGGAATATAGACAGCATTCAGTTGCGGCAAGCGTGACGCTTCAGCCACTACAAACTTGATGCCGAATTTTTCTAAGCCCGCTTTTAGCAGTTGGTGCATCTGGCTATGGCGTTGCCATGCGTTTTCTAAGCCTTCATCGGCCAATTTGCGCAGTGACTCGTGCAGGGCGTATAAAGCGTTGACGGGTGCAGTGTGGTGATAGCTACGTTTGCCGTTGCCACTCCAATAACCCATCACCAACGATTGGTCAAGGAACCAGCTTTGTACAGGGGTTTTGCGCGCTTTCAGTTTCTCAACTGCCGCATCAGAGAACGACACTGGCGATAAACCCGGCACGCAGGATAAACATTTTTGGCTGCCAGAATAGATGGCATCAATGCCCCACTCGTCCACCAGCAGTTCAACACCGCCGAGGGAGGTCACTGCATCGACAATACTGAGGCAACCGTATTTTTTCGCCAGCGCACACAGGGTTTTGGCATCTGACAGCGCACCGGTTGAGGTTTCTGCGTGTACAAAGGCGAGGAATTTGGCATCTGGGTTGGCTTCGAGTGCTTGCTGCACGTCTTCGACATTCACAGGCTCGCCCCACGGGGTATCAACCACCACGGCAACACCGCCAATGCGTTCAACGTTTTGGCGCATACGCTCACCAAACACACCGTTGCGACACACAATCACTTTCTCACCGGGCTCGACCAAGTTAACAAAGCAGGTTTCCATCCCCGCACTGCCGGGCGCAGATACCGCAATGGTCATCTGGTTTTGGGTTTGAAATGCATATTGGATCAGCGCTTTTAGCTCATCCATCATACCGATAAACAGCGGGTCAAGGTGACCGACAGTTGGACGTGATTGCGCTGCAAGCACTTCAGGATAGATGTCTGAAGGGCCGGGTCCCATCAAAATACGACGAGGTGGATTAAACGCGTTAGTTTGCGGTGCGGCAATCATGCTGGGTCTCCTTGCTGCGTTATCGATACGAATGCTCATACGTGAGCGAAAAACTGAATTGACCATATCACAGATAGCTAATTAGCTCTGCTCGGCTTTTGGCTAACGCTGCACTTCTATTGGCAATGACAGCGTGCAGAAAATTAATCCCCCACGCCGGCGATAACCGCTCGCGGGGGAGATAGAGCGCACCATTTATGGGGCGCTATTTACGTGCAGTTACTTGTGTGCAGCTACTTATGTGCTAGGAACAGCTGATACGCAGGACTGTTGGTTTCGTCTTGATAACCAAAGCCGAGCTCGTCCAAGAAGGTGGCAAATGCGGCATCATCCGCCGCAGGCACTTCAAAGCCCGCCAGCACTTGGCCAAAGGCCGCGCCGTGGTTGCGATAGTGGAACAAACTGATATTCCACTTGCTTTGCAGTGTTTGCAGGAACTTCAGCAAGGCACCGGGATGCTCAGGAAACTCAAAGCTAAACAAACGTTCTTGCAGCGCCTCTGGTGGTAAGCCACCGACCATATAACGCACGTGCAATTTCGCGGTTTCATCTTCGGTAAGATCCTGCACAGCAAAGCCATTGCCCACTAAAGAACTAACTAATTCATCTAACTCTGGCTGACCTTGGTTGACCCGAATTCCGGCAAACACCACGGCGCGATCGCGGCCGCTAAAGCGGTAGTTAAACTCGGTAATTGAACGCTTGCCAAGGGTTTCGCAAAACTGCAAAAACGCGCCAGGACGTTCAGGAATCGTCACTGCCAATACCGCTTCTTTGTGTTCGCCGAGTTCGCAGCGCTCTGATACATAACGCAAACTGTGAAAGTTCACGTTGGCACCACTGAGAATGGCCGCCACTTTACGCTCTTCGCCTTGATGCTGGCTCATGTACTTTTTCAAGCCAGCAAGTGACAACGCACCTGCAGGTTCAGCAATCGCACGAGTATCTTCAAAAATATCTTTGATAGCAGCGCAGATTTCATCGGAGGTCACGGTAATGACTTCATCAACATAGTCTTTAGCCAACCGAAACGGTTCAGCGCCGATGCGTTTTACCGCCACGCCGTCAGCAAATAAGCCCACTTGTTCGAGCGTGACCGCTTCACCGGCTTCCATCGCCGCTTTTAAACAGGCAGCGTCGACCGGCTCCACCCCAACAATGGTGACTTCCGGCTTCACCGCTTTGTAGTAGGCTGCGATGCCAGCAATCAAACCACCACCACCCACAGGCACAAACACCACATCCAGATCGCGCTGCTGTTGCAACATCTCTTGGGCAATGGTGCCTTGACCAGCGATCACCGCTTCATCGTCAAACGGCGCGATATAGACACGGCCTTCATCACGTGCCAGCGACATGGCGTATTCATTCGCTTGGTCAAACGCTTGGCCGTGCAACACCACATTGCCGCCGAGGCGACGTACCGCATCGACTTTAATATCTGGCGTGGTGCTTGGCATTACAATCACCGCGCTGATGCCGCGGCTGGCCGCCGATAACGCCACCCCTTGTGCGTGGTTACCGGCCGAGGCACACACCACACCGCAGGCAGCTTCTTCAGCGCTTAACTCGGCAATGCGATTGTAAGCACCGCGCAGTTTGAACGAGTGCACTGGCTGCATATCTTCCCGCTTGAGGAACACATCGCAGCCGAGCCGTGCCGACAGTTTTTTGAGGTTAGACAGCGGCGTCACCTTCGCAACGTCATAGACGCTAGACAGCAAAATCCGCTGTAGATAGTAGTTGGCCAGTGACAGTTGCGACTGGGACGCGAGCGCTAACATATTAATCCTCCAACATGCTGCGATCGCGCACTGCGCCTTTATCTGCGCTAGTGGCCATTAGTGCATAGGCTTTCAATGCCATCGACACCGGGCGTTGACGTGAAACAGGTTTCCACGCTTGGGCGCCTTTGGCTTCCATCGCCGCGCGGCGGGCTGCCAGCTCTTCAGCGCTCACTTTCAGAGATATACCACGGGTTGGAATATCGATTTCGATGATATCGCCAGTTTCAATCAGACCAATTTCACCGCCCGCGGCGGCTTCTGGTGACACGTGACCGATTGACAAACCAGAGGTACCGCCAGAGAAACGGCCATCGGTGATCAGCGCACAAGCTTTACCTAAACCGCGTGATTTCAGGTAGCTGGTTGGGTACAACATCTCTTGCATGCCAGGGCCGCCTTTCGGGCCTTCGTAGCGGATCACCACCACGTCGCCTTCTACCACTTCGCCCCCCAAAATACCTGCTACTGAATCTTCTTGGCTTTCATAAACTCGCGCTTTACCGGTGAATTTCAAAATTGATTCATCCACGCCCGCTGTTTTTACAATACAGCCGTTGGCGGCGATATTACCGAACAACACTGCCAAACCACCTTCTTGACTGAAGGCATGTTCGCGGCTGCGGATACAACCACTTTCGCGGTTATCATCCAGCGTTTCCCAACGGCAATCTTGGCTAAAGGCCACGGTGGTTGGAATACCGGCCGGACCTGCGCGGAAGAATTCTTTCACTGCGGCATCTTCGGTCACCACCACATCATATTTAGCCAGTACATCCGCCAAAGTACCGCCGTTGGCGGCCACGTGTGGTACGTCAGTGTGCAGCAAACCGGCACGAGCTAACTCACCCAAAATACCCATCACGCCACCGGCGCGATGCACATCTTCCATATGGTACAGCGGCGTAGAAGGTGCCACTTTACACAGGTGCGGCACTTTGCGGCTCAATTGGTCGATGTTTGCCATGGTGAAATCAACTTCCGCTTCCTGCGCGGCAGCCAGCAAGTGCAGTACCGTGTTGGATGAACCGCCCATGGCGATATCCAATGTCATGGCGTTTTCAAAGGCTTTAAATGAAGCGATATTACGTGGCAATGCACTGGCATCATCTTGTTGGTAATAACGTTTTGCCAGCTCCATCACCCTACGACCTGCTTCTAAGAACAGCTCGCGACGATCTGCATGAGTCGCCACCAGCGAGCCGTTGCCCGGCAGTGACAGCCCCAAAGCTTCGGTCAAACAGTTCATTGAGTTGGCGGTAAACATGCCTGAGCACGAACCACAGGTTGGACAAGCGCTGCGTTCAATTTTTTCACTGTCTGCATCCGATACACGGTGATCCGCCGCAGCCACCATCGCATCCACCAAATCGAGTTTGATGATCTTGTCTGACAGCTTGGTTTTACCGGCTTCCATTGGGCCGCCAGAAACAAACACTACTGGAATGTTGAGCCGCAGCGCAGCCATCAGCATTCCCGGGGTGATTTTGTCGCAGTTAGAGATACACACCAGCGCATCGGCACAGTGGGCATTGACCATGTATTCCACGCTATCAGCAATCAGCTCGCGTGATGGCAGCGAATACAGCATGCCGCCGTGACCCATGGCGATACCATCATCCACCGCAATGGTGTTGAACTCTTTGGCAATACCGCCCGCTTCTTCGATGGCAGATGCCACCAACGCGCCCATGTCTTTCAGGTGCACATGGCCGGGAACAAACTGAGTAAATGAGTTGGCGATGGCAATAATCGGTTTGCCGAAATCATTGTCTTTAACTCCGGTGGCACGCCACAGGGCGCGAGCTCCGGCCATATTGCGGCCTTCGGTACTGGTGGCAGAACGTAATTTCGGCATTGCTAACTTCCTTTATTTCTTAATGCGTTATCGTGATGGCGGCGTTTGCTTGCATCTCAACCATTCACGGTTTGTGACATGGCGGCGGGCGTGCTAACCACGCAGTGCGTCACATCTAATAATTTGTCCAATTGGCGGCTGAGTAACTCTACTGCTTTATCGCTATCGACCGCCAGATTCAGTTGCAGGTATTTATCATCCTGCTCGGTCATGTTCATACTACAGACGCGAAAACCACGGTGACGGACGACGCGCAGCACGCGTTCTAACACTTCGGGGCGTTGCTCTAAAGTCAGGGCCAGATGATGGATCATGGTTACGCCTCCAAATCTTCAATCATGTCGCTGTTGGCCGCGCCGGGTGGCACCAGCGGCCAAACGTTATAGGTTTCGTCGATACGCACGTGCAGCAGAAAGGCACCCGGCGCATTGAGCATCTCATCCAGCGCGCCGTCAACTTCAGCCGCTTGGGTAATGGTGCGCCCCGGAATATCAAACGCCGATGCCAAGGTGACAAAGTCTGGGTTATCCGACAGGTTGGTTTCGCTGTAGCGCTCGTTAAAAAACAGCTGTTGCCACTGTTTTACCATGCCTAAGCGCTGGTTATCGATCAGCACAATCTTCACCGGCAGTTTACGGCGTTTGATGGTGGTCAGCTCTTGCACGTTCATCATGAATGAGCCATCACCTGAAACGGTCACTACTTTGGCTTCTGGACGAGAAATCTGCGCGCCAATGGCAGCGGGTAGACCAAAACCCATAGTGCCGAAGCCAGCGCTGGAGAGATGATCTTCTGGTTTGCGGAACCACATATGTTGCGCCACCCACATCTGGTGCTGGCCCACATCACAGCTCACCACGCTATCGTTGGGAAGTTTATCGGCCAACTGTTTCAACAGCGCTGGGGCGTAGATCAGTTCGCCCGGACGGTCATAACGCCATGCATATTGCTCAGCAAGTTCGGCCACATGTTGTTGCCAAGGTTTGATGTCCAGCGCGGCGCCTAATTGCGGCAGTAATGTTTGCAGTTCACCGGTCAAGGTGACTTGCGGCTGACGCAGTTTGCCTTGTTCGGCGGCGTCGATATCTAAGTGAACCACTTTGGCGTGCGGGGCGAAGGTATTGAGTTTACCAGTTACGCGGTCATCGAAGCGGGCGCCGACTACCACCAGCAAATCACTTTCTTGTACGGCGTGGTTCGCGGCCTGATTGCCGTGCATCCCGAGCATGCCCAAGTAACCCGCAGTATGCGGTTCAACCGCACCGAGGGCTTTTAAGGTACACACAGATGGCATGCCAGTACGGGCGATAAAATCTCGCAATTGAGGTACCGCGCCGGCCATACCAACCCCGCCGCCAACATACAACATCGGCTGTTGCGCATTGGCAATCAGCGCATTGGCTGCAGCTACTGCGGCACTATCCACCGGGATTTGGGCGGCAACGGATTGTAATGGGGTTTTATATTCGAGTTGGGCGACTTGGATATCGCGTGGAATATCCACCAGCACAGGGCCCGGACGACCAGCAGCTGCAATTTCAAAGGCGCGATACAGCGTCGGTACCAGTTCGTCTAGGCTGGTGACCATAAAGCTGTGTTTAGTGCAGGACAAACTCATGCCCAACACATCCATCTCTTGGAACGCATCAGTACCAATCACCGCAGACGACACTTGGCCGGTAATCGCCACTACAGGCACTGAGTCCATCATCGCATCGGCAAGGCCAGTGACAAGGTTAGTGGCACCGGGGCCTGAGGTAGCAAAACAGACACCGACTTTACCGCTGGCACGGGCATAACCCACCGCAGCAAAGGCTGCACCTTGTTCGTGACGACAGAGCAGGTGTTGTACCGAACTGCCATAGATTGCATCGTAAATCGGCATGATGGCACCACCTGGATAACCAAATACCGTATCAACTCCGTGGGCAGCCAGAACTTCAATTACTGCCTGACTACCGCTGATTGTCTGCCCTTGTTCCATTCGTTAGGTTCTCGTTTTGCCCGTTAATCGCCCCAGAAATGAAAAACCCCCGATCCTTTCGGAGCGGGGGTTTCGATGATTCTCAGGACCTTTAGGTCAATCTTCCTGCCATGCGCCACCCCCGCGGTGACTTAATAATCACTGCGATAATAATCACGAGGAGGAGGTTGAGGCTGAAGTTCATGTTTAGATGACCAATCCTGCTGATATAAAAATTGCTTATTTGCTAGCGCGGAGCCTAGCTCCCGCGGTTCAGTAAATAAGCAATATCATAAAGGCTTTTATGAACACAATAAAAAATTTGCAAATCTGTTAAATTTTTTACTGCTATGACTCCCCGTTCACAAAAAAATCGTCAACGGGTGCCGCGTACGGCAACCCGTTGACCTAAGCGTCAAGAGTCTAAGCTAATACGTTTCATATCAGTCATATAACCGCGCAGTTCTTCACCGATATATTCCACATCGGTATTGCGGATTGCGCTGTTAACTTCGATCAAGCGTTGGTTGTCGACTTGGTTTGAGGTTTCTTTCAAACCTGCCCCCAAATACTCTGGTGACATTGCATTGACGTAGTCACGCAGCATTGGAATCGCAGCATGGTTGAACAAGTAGCAACCGTATTCTGCAGTATCAGAGATCACCACGTTCATTTCGTACAAACGCTTACGTGCGATAGTGTTAGCAATCAATGGCGTTTCATGCAGTGATTCGTAGTAAGCCGATTCTTCGATGATGCCAGAAGCCACCATGGTATCGAACGCCAACTCAACACCCGCTTTGATCATCGCTACCAAGAAGATGGCTTTATCGAAGTATTCTTGTTCATCGATGTGCTCATCACACTCAGGTGCTTTTTCAAAACCCGCGTTGTTGGTGTCTTCACGCCAGCCCAACAGATTTTTATCGTCGTTAGCCCAGTCTTCCATCATCACGCGGGAAAATTCGCCGCTGATGATGTCATCCATGTGTTTTTCAAACAGCGGTTGCAGAATACCTTTCAGCTCTTCAGCAATTTCAAACGCTTTGATTTTGGCTGGGTTGCTCAGACGATCCATCATGTTGGTGATGCCGCCGTGTTTCAGCGCTTCAGTGATGGTTTCGTAGCCTTGTTGGATCAACTTAGCGGCATAGCCAGGTTCAACACCGTCAGCTACCATTTTGTCGTAGCCCAAGATAGCGCCAGTTTGCAGCATGCCACACAGGATGGTTTGTTCGCCCATCAAGTCTGATTTCACTTCTGCAATGAATGATGATTGCAGTACGCCGGCACGGTCACCACCGGTAGCACTGGCGTAAGCTTTGGCGATTTCCCAGCCATCGCCATTTGGATCGTTTTCTGGGTGAACCGCAATCAGCGTTGGTACACCGAAACCACGCTTGTATTCTTCACGTACTTCAGTACCTGGACACTTAGGTGCAACCATCACAACTGTGATGTCTGGACGCACTTGCATGCCTTCTTCAACGATGTTGAAACCGTGTGAGTAGGCCAACACTGAGCCTTGTTTCATCAGTGGCATTACCGCACCAACGACTTTGCTGTGCTGTTTGTCTGGCGTCAGGTTCAGTACCATATCCGCCGTAGGGATCAGCTCTTCAAAGGTACCCACTTTAAAGCCGTTTTCGCTGGCGCGTTTGAATGAAGCACGTTTTTCAGCAATCGCTTCTGGGCGCAGCGCGTAAGAAATATTCAGGCCTGAATCACGCATGTTCAAACCTTGGTTTAGACCTTGAGCACCACAACCGAGAATGACGATGTTCCAGTCCTTGATATATTCGCAACCGTTCGCAAATTCACTGCGATCCATGAAGCGACATTGTCCCAATTGCGCCAATTTTTCGCGCAAACTCAGTGTGTTGAAGTAATTTGCCATTGTGCTCACCTGTGTGACTAAATTCGGTTGCCGCATCCCCCAAGGACGCGGCGATGGAGCTAATATAGACGATGATTATGATTGCGAAAATTGATATATTCGGCATACTACGTTGCAAATTATGCAACATAATACCTAAGTATTAAGGGCACTCGGCAATGGATATTCGTGCGATACGGCTTTACCTCGATCTCTGCGAAACGCTGCACTTTGGTCAGACCGCTGCCAACCTGCACGTCAGCCCATCTACCCTAAGCCGGGTGTTACAGCGTTTAGAAGAGGAAGTCGGCAGTAAGTTGATGGAGCGAGATAATCGCACTGTCTCGCTCACCCACGCGGGTAAGCTGTTTCGCCAATATGCCCAAGACACTCAAAACCGCTGGTTTCAATTACGCCAAGAGTTGGATTCGGACAAAAATTTGCTGCGCGGCACACTGCAACTTTATTGCTCGGTGACCGCCGCCTACAGTCATCTGCCAGCGCTTATTGATAAGTTTCGTCGCCAGCAACCGCTCGTCGATATCAGCTTGATCACCGGTGATGCAGCCAACGCGGTACGCGAACTGCAAAACCAGCGCGCCGATATCGCCATTGCCGCACTGCCAGAAGATTTTCCTAGCCAACTGCACTTTTCGCCCATCGGTAAAGTCGCGCTGTCGGTGATTGCGCCGGCGATTCAATGTCAATTGCAAACCCTGCTCAATCAATCCCCTATTCCGTGGGAAAAGCTGCCGTATATTGTGCCTGACCATGGCCCTGGGCGGTTACGGATGGAACGCTGGTTTGCGGCGATGGGGATTAACGCCAACATTTATGCTCAAGTGGGCGGCCATGAAGCGATTGTGCCGATGGTGGCAGTGGGATGTGGCGTCAGTATCACGCCGCAAGTGGTGGTCAACAACAGCCCGATGATGGATCGCATTCGACAGCTAGAATCGCCTATCGCCATCGCCCCGTTTGAACTGGGCTGTTGTTGCAAGAAAAAGCGCATGAAAGACCCACTGATTAAGGCCTTTCTCGATATCCTTTAATTGCGCTATGACTTACTCGGGTCGAGTTTGACTGGCACAATCTCTTCCACATTGATACGGGTCACCAACAACTGATCAACCTTGTAGCTGTCGATATCGACCACTTCAAACTTGTAACCCGCAAAGTTAACCGAGTCGGTCCGCTTCGGAATTTTACGCAGCATATACATCATAAAACCGGCCACGGTTTCATAGTTTTGGCTCTGCGGAAATTCGTCAATATTGAAGGCACGCATCACGTCGCTGATCGGGGTTACCCCGTCCACCAGCCATGAGTTGGCATCACGGGCAACAATCTGCTCTTCGGTTTCATGCAGCGACCAAGCGCCCATCACCGCACTTTGCAGGTCGTTCGAGGTAACAATCCCCACCACTAACGCATATTCGTTCATCACGATAGCGAAATCGGTGCGTTGCTGACGGAAATACTCCATCGCCTCTGACATGCTCAGCGTGTCCGGCACAATCAGACTCGGATGCACTAACGAACTGTCATTGAGGTCAATCGGCTTACCGTTAATTACTCGTACCAGCAACTCTTTCGCATCCACATAGCCTTTGATGTTATCCAGCGGGCCATCACACACAAGGAATTTACTGTAAGGATGCTCACTGATCTTGGATTTAATCACGTCTTCTGTTTCTTGCAGACGAAAGAACACTAAGCCTTCACGGGCGGTCATCGCCGAGGTCACGCTGAGCGATTGCATCTCAAATACGTTTTCAATCATCTGCTGCTCTTCTTTATCGAGCACACCGGCCTCAGCGCCTGCATCCATAATGGCGTAGATATCATCTGAAGTGATTTCATCTTTACGCACCATCGGCAGATGAAACAGTTTCATAATGGCGGTCGCCAAGCTGTTGAACAGCCACACCAGTGGCCGCAGCAACTTGATACACACCAACATTGGCCCCACCAGATTGACCGCGATGCGCTCCGGCATCACCATCGCAATACGCTTTGGCATCAGATCAGCCAGCAAAATAAATAAGCTGGTCACCATGATAAATGACAAGGCAAAACTCACCTGCGCGAGCCAAGGTTCAGGTAAAACACCTGCTAACAGTTGGGTAAAATAGGGGGTAAAGGCACTTTCGCCCACAATACCGCCCATGATAGCCACCGCATTAAGGCCAATCTGCACCACGGTAAAGAAGTTGCCCGGTGCCGCTTGCAAGGTCAGCACCTTTTCGGCGCGAATATCACCCTCATCCATCATCTGCCGCAAACGGATCTTACGCGCAGCCGCTAAGGCAATTTCCGACATCGAAAATAAACAGCTAACAGCAATTAACACTATGACTAATAAAAGATTTTCAAACACACTCATAAATCACCTGAAACAGGCGCAAATTCTGAGTTGTTGAATTTGCGCTGCTCTTTTTTGAAACTGGCACAGGTTCTTGCTGCTAACCACGATGGCAATGAACAGGCCTTGCTCACTATTTGAGGAGGGAATACTTAAAAAACGTACATATTATAATCGGTTACTCGTTAAAAGATAGCATCCAATTATGTGCGCTGTGAGCATACAGGTGAAAGATGAAGCGAAGATGTCAAACGCGCTCTCAGGACTTAGGCAGCGTTTCAATGCGACGGTAGCCCATCTCATTCAACTGGTCATTGACGCAATCGAGCAGATAATCAGCCAACTCGTCTTTAATAATTTCATCTTCTACTGCCATCTGCTTACAGACTTGCAGTAACTGCTTAACGTCAGCCGCACTGGCTTCAGGTAAAGCTTCATCTTCTGCAAACACCGCAGGGGTCGCCACCAATAACACGGCTAACAGCGCCAACGCTCTCATATCGTCTCCTTGCATCGACACACACATCGGCTGACATACCCATGCCAGCCTTCATTTGCGCACAATCTATCACTGCGCTAGGCGCCAAGATAACGAAATATTTTCACCGTGACTGACAGTAAATTTGCTCAGTGCCAATCATGCTAATTTGCTGAATTTTAGTAAAATTTGTCTGATTAATCGCCATTATCAGCCACATTATTCAGCCATTGATTGATGAGTGTTCAACGGCAGTTTACAAAATTACTGCTACACTGAATTAGCACCACCTAAAACAGTACAAAAATCATCGAAAATTCATAGACAAAGGGAATTGTCATGGCAATAGCTCGCGTTGCCACCCGTGCAGCTAACGGTGTGGATGCTCCACAAGTGTGGGTTGAAGCCCACCTCGCAAACGGCTTACCAGCCTTTACCTTGGTTGGCTTACCCGAAACCTCCGTTCGAGAAGCCCGCGAGCGGGTTCGCAGTGCCATCATCAATGCCGGCTTCGAATTCCCGATGCGGCGCATCACTATCAATCTCGCTCCAGCTGATCTGCCCAAACAGGGTGGCCGTTATGATCTGCCAATAGCCATCGGCATTTTGGCGGCATCCGGCCAGTTGCCGATTAAATCGCTCGAAGGTTGGGAGTTTGTCGGCGAGCTGGCGCTAAGCGGCGAGGTGCGTGGCTGCAACGGCTTGCTGCCAGTGATTATTGAAGCGCGCAAACTCGGCACCAGTTTGATCATGCCGCAAGCTAACCGCAATGATGCCGAACTGGTGGGCTATCAACAGGTACAATTGGCAGCCCATCTGCAACACATCGTGGCGTTTTTGCATGGTCAACAGCAACTGCCGGGGATTAATGCCAGCCCAGATTGGGTCTCACCACCGCCAGCAGCCGTCGGCTGTTTAAGTGAAGTTATCGGCCAATACCAAGCTAAGCAGGCGTTAGAAATCGCCGCCGCAGGCAATCATAATCTGCTGTTTCTTGGCCCACCGGGGACTGGCAAATCGATGCTCGCCAGCCGGATTCTCTCCTTACTGCCAACAATGGATTACGAAGAGGCGCTGCAAGTATCAGCGATTCATTCGGTGGCGGGCATGCCGCTCGCCCCACAGCAGTTTTTTCAGCGGCCATTTCGCGCGCCACATCATACGAGTTCGGCGATTTCACTGGTTGGCGGCGGCAGCATTCCCAAACCGGGCGAGATCTCGCTGGCGCATTTGGGCGTATTGTTTTTGGATGAAGTGGCCGAGTTCCCGCGTAAGGTGCTCGATTGCCTGCGTGAGCCGATGGAAACCGGCGAGGTAGTGATTTCGCGCGCCGCCGCTAAGCTCAAATTCAATGCTAGGTTTCAGCTAATTGCCGCGATGAACCCAAGCCCCTGTGGTGATTCAGGGCCAGAAAGCCGCGCCTCACCAGAGCAGATTCGGCGTTACCTATCCCGCCTGTCGGGGCCATTTATTGACCGCTTTGATTTGACCGTGGAAGTGCCCAAACTGCCACCCGGCACCCTCACCGCCGATAGCGGTGATGGCGAAACCAGTGCCAGCATTGCCCAACGTGTCGCCAGAGCACGTCAAACCCAACTGCAACGAGCAGGAAAATTAAATAACGAACTGTCGGGCAGCGAGCTAAAACAAGCAGGGTTTGCCGCCGCGGATCTGGTGTTTTTAGAACAGAGTGTCACCAAATTAGGCTTATCAGTCCGCAGTTTTCATCGCTTGCAGCGTGTTGCCCGTACGATTGCAGATTTGGCCGAATCGCCCATCGTGGAACGGCGCCATATTGCCCAAGCATTGGGTTATCGCGCCATGGACAGGCTGCTGGCCAACCTGTCCCGCCAGTAACCGTTATGCTGTTACTCGGTGACCATTAGCTGATGACGCCGCCGCAGCTTAGGCTAATAATTTACGCGCGGCGGCAACGACGACGCTAATCGCTTTGGTTTCAGTGGCTTTGATGACCGCTTCATCAGGGATCTCTTGCTGAGTGCGGTTAACAATCACCCCAGCGACACAGGCAGCACGCCAGCCTTGACTGGCACACATAGTAAACAAGGTGGCAGATTCCATCTCGTAGTTGAGTACCCCAAGCTCCTGCCAGTGTTTCAATGAACCTTGGAAACGTTGGGTCACGCGGCCATTAACCGTGTCATAACGCTCTTGCCCTGGATAGAAGGTATCTGATGAAGCCGTAATACCCACGTGCGGCTCAACACCTTGCTCACGTGCGGCAGCCACTAATGCTGAAGTACAGGCAAAATCCGCCACCGCTGGGTATTCCAGTGGTGCAAAGTGCTGACTGGCCCCATCAAGCCGTACTGACGCCTGTGACACAATCAAATCGCCCACATTCACCTTACTCTGAATTGCACCAGTGGTGCCAATACGCAGGAAGGTACGAATGCCCAACTGGGCTAACTCTTCCACCGCAATCGAGGTCGAAGGGCCGCCAATACCGGTAGAGCAGATCACTACTGCTTGGCCATCAAGCTTGCCTAAATAGGAGGTAAATTCGCGCTGACTCGCAAGAAACTGTGGCTCATCAAGTAACGCGGCGATGCGTTTAACCCGTTCAGGATCACCAGGAATAATGGCTAATTCGGCACCTTGCAGCATGTCGCGGGTTAAGCCCAAATGAAATACATCCGCCATAAATACAACCTTTTCAAAAAGTTAATAAACGATACAGGCGAAGAAAGCGCGCTGAGGAGTAAGATTACCTGAATCAATCTCGGAACGCTATTGACCATATAAATAAACTTGCGTTCAAATTTAAAGACAATAACCAATTTGAAGGCTTTTTTTGAAGGCTGATTAAAACACGCTACTATTAAATTCTTGCTGTTTTTGTTAGGCAAAGGAGTTAGCCCAAAATAGCGAAAACAGTAAGCGTCACTTCCATTCAACGTAAAGGAGTTGCCTATGTTTTCAGAATACAGCGCGTTGGTTGATCAGCTCAAAGCCGACGATAGCCTGTTCCTCAAGTTGTTTAATGAACACGAACAGCTGGATAAAGAGATTCAGAAAAAGGAACGCCATCCTGCGAGCGAATTTACTTCCGAACTAAAACAGTTGAAGAAACGCAAGCTAGAACTTAAAGAACAACTCTTTGATATTTTGAAGGAACAACCTGCATACAAGCATTAAATGACAAGGGCGCCAGCGGCGCCCTTGTTGATCTCTAGCATAAACTTACAGGTAGTAAGCGTGCAGCGGAGGGAAACCGTTAAAGCAAACGGCTGAATAAGTGGTGGTATAAGCACCGGTGGTTAGCCAGTACAAACGGTCACCAATCTCTAGATCGTTCGGCAGACCGTAAGCATATTGCTCATACATGATGTCAGCACTGTCGCACGTTGGTCCAGCGATAACACAACGTTCCAAATCACCTTTCTTCTCAGTGAAGATCGGGAATTTAATCGCTTCATCCATGGTCTCGATCAAACCACTGAACTTACCTACGTCGGTAAATACCCAACGCTCAAGCGCCGTGTGCGATTTACGGCTAATCAATACCACTTCAGAGACCAATACACCGGCATTGGAGATCAGTGAACGACCTGGTTCCAAAATGATACGCGGCATATCTTCACCGAAATCTTCCATCAGGAAGTAGTGGATCTGCTCGGCATAAGTTTGCAGGCTGTTGGTTGGGTCAAGATAGTTTGCAGGGAAACCACCGCCCATGTTGATCATCTGCAGCACGATGCCATGCTCGTCACGCAAACGGTCAAAAATCATCTTTACTTTGGCAATTGCCGCATCCCACGCACCGATATCACGTTGCTGAGAACCCACGTGGAAAGAGATGCCGTAAGGCTCCAATCCCAGCTCTTTGGCCAGTACTAACAGTTCATATGCCATTTCGTTTTGGCAACCAAACTTACGTGACAGCGGCCAATCGGCAGTTTCTGTACCTTCAGTCAAAATACGCACGTATACGCGAGAACCCGGTGCTTCTTCAGCAATCATACGTAGATCTGGCTCTGAGTCAGAGGCAAACATACGCACGCCGCGGTTATAAAACTCACGCACATCTTTACGCTTTTTGATGGTGTTGCCGTAACTGACACGATCAGGCGTTACACCAATATCCATCACCATATCCAACTCGTAGATAGACGCGATATCAAAGTTTGAACCTTTATCACGCAGTAACGAGAGGATCTCTTTGGCAGGGTTCGCTTTAACAGCATAAAACACGTCAGCTTGTGGAAAAGCACCCACCATATCATCGTACTGTTTAGAGATGATATTGGTATCAATCACCACAAATGGCGTTGGTTTGCTGTCAGCAAACGCCTTAATTTTGCTAAAAGTTTCGCTGTCGTAGTAATCAGCTACGTCAATAGCATGGAATTGGCTCATTAGCCTTCATTCTCCTTAAGTGATGCGGCGATAAATACTAGCCGTGTCAGGTTGAAAAACGTGCGCAGTAGACGACATTTTTCTCTGTGATGCAATGAATTTTTGCCGTCAAAGAGTAAATTTTTATGCAGTTTGGCAATCGATTTTTACAACCTCAAAAAACGCGCTTAAAATCAATTTATTACCAATCAAAAGCAGCTGACTTAACTAACAACGTTATGCAATAAAGCACCACATTTATGTAACAAAATCCTGCTACTGCGCTGCACTCAACCGTCGCACTAACTGCAGAGTATAGATGATGGGGAGGTGATCTAAATGACAAGCCGATGTTTGCTAAGGAAAAGGAGTAAACAGAACTGAACACTCAGCGCCGTCAGAGCCTATGAATGGCCCACGGCGCACGGTTTGACGATTATTTCATTAGCTCAGTGAGCACATATTTCAGTGCCTCGGCTTTATCAAAATAGCGGATTTGGGTGACCTGCATTGCATCAACATCTAACAGTGCCGCAGTGCCTTTTGCTGCAGGGTAAAATTTAGTGGCCTCGCCCTCTTTATCAAGCGCAATCACGTAACTAAGTTCCTGCATTTTGGGTTGTGCCACAAATTTCAAAATGAGAGATGGCATGCCGCTGACATCGGCGACATACACCAAGCCTAACTGTTGCAACTGTGCAGTGGTCATGCCCTCTAGCGCGGTTCTGGCAACCTCGGCGCCATCCATCGATCGAGAAAATAAAATCCAGCGGGTTTTACTGTCAACCACGATGGGTTGCTCAAATTGGTCTGCTAAAGCCAGCTCCGTCAAATGATCACCAATGGCGTACTCGCTTGCAGTGGTTAGCGAGCATTGCAACATAGTCAAAAAAAACAGCATTAGCTTTACTGATTTCATCTCTTACCTTTGTCGTTCGTTGTATATTGAGAGCGCCAAATTGGCTAAAAATCACCATAGCACAATCTAAATTAATAAACTGCGGCTTAAGGAGCAAAGCATGGCAGAAAATGGAATAGGTACTGAAATTGCCCAGTTACAACAAGTTTATCAAGTAGTTGTTGAATTTTTGGTGAATTACAGCTTTCAAATTATTGGTGCGCTGATCATCTTTTTGCTGGGTCTCTGGGTAGCAAATAAAGTTGCCACCCTTGTACGTAAGCAGATGGATAGCCACGATATCGACGTGACCCTAACGAGTTTCGTTAGCAATCTGGTGCGGCTGATTGTGATTATCATGGTGGCGGTGATCTGCCTCGGTAAACTGGGGATCAGTGTGACGCCTATGGTGGCCGCGATTGGTGCCGCATCGCTCGGTGCTGGTTTGGCGGTACAAGGCATGCTATCCAACTATGCCGCAGGGATTACCATTATCGTCACTCGCCCATTCGTGGTGGGCAATACCATCACCATCAAAGAGATTACTGGGCAGGTGGAAGAGATCCATCTTGGGGTCACCACCCTCACCAATGAAGAAGGTGAGTTAATCAGTATCCCCAACAAACATATTGTGGGTGAAATCCTGCATAACTCATTTGAGAACAAGTTGGTTGAACTACATTTCAATGTCGATTTTCAGACAGATCCGCAACAGGTGATCAGCCTGATAGAACAGGTATTGCGAGCATTCAACCAAGTCGATACTTCGAAGCCACTGCAAGTCGGCATTAATGATTTTTCAGACGCAGGATTTGGCTTTGGCGTGCGCTATTGGGTACCGACTGCCAGTTATTTTCAGGACAAATATAAAATAAATTTGGCGATTTGGAATGCGCTACAACATGCTGGCATCAACATTTCCACCCCTGTGAGAACGGTTATAATTGTGGAAAATCGGCCAAAAATTGACTGAGTTCAATTTATTGACGAATTGTTGTATTTCGGACTGGCTTACGTTGGCAAAGCTAGGTAAATTGTCTCTGCTCATTAAGTGAGCTGCAGCTAATTTTTGCTGCTCCGTCTTTAATCTATTGGCATCAATTATCAACCAACAGAAGACAACAATTTATGGTCCATCTACAAGAAAAATACCAAGAAAGGCGACGGACCGCCGTGCCAAATGAGGAAGTTTGGCATTCGCTCAATGCAGAGCAAAAAATGGCATTATATCGACTACAGGGATACGGTTATCGTTTGCTGTTTGTCAGACAGTTGTTCGCTGGTCCTTTAGCGATTATCGCTCAATTTGACCAACTGGCAACGATAAGCAGTGATGGTGCTGTCGATTTATCACCATCTATAACCTTGCGCGCCTAGCGCAAAATAAAAAAGGGAAGCTCGGCTTCCCTTTTTTATTTATATCGCGTCATCAACTCGCTTATTTCTTCGCGGCTAACGCTGCTTTCACTTGTTGTACCGCAGTACCACCCAACACATCGCGTTTCTGCAAACAGGCTTCAATGGTCAGGTTCGGATAAACATCCTCGCCAATGACATTCGCAAAGCCTTGCAGTTGCTCCAGTGGCAACTCTTCAATCGCTTTACCTTCGCTAATAGCTTGCACCACCACTTCGCCTACCACATGGTGCGCTTCGCGGAATGGCATGCCTTTACTCACCAAGTAGTCAGCCAATTCGGTGGCGTTAGCATAACCTTGCTGTGCCGCGGTGCGGGCGTTGTCGCGGTTCACTTTTACGCCTTCGAGCACCAATGCCGCCATTTTCAGACACAAGCTCCAGCTGTCGATTACATCAAACAGCCCTTCTTTGTCTTCCTGCATGTCTTTGTTGTATGCCAGCGGCAGTGCTTTCATGGTGGTGAGAATGCCCACCAGCGAACCATAAACCCGCCCGGCTTTACCGCGGATCAGCTCCAGCGCATCGGGGTTTTTCTTCTGTGGCATCAAAGATGAGCCGGAAGTGACGTTATCCGCCAATTCGATAAAGTTGGCTTCGCCAGAGTTAAAGAAGATCATATCTTCTGCCATGCGGCTCAAATGCAACATGCTGATTGATGCGTTGGAACACAACTCAACCACGTGGTCACGATCCGACACGCTATCTAAGCTGTTCAGTGTTGGCCCTGCAAAATTGAGGCTTTTTGCCAGCGCATAACGATCAATCGGATAAGCGGTACCGGCAAGTGCGCCGCTACCGAGTGGGCAAGTATTGAGGCGATTCATGGTGTCTTCGAGGCGAGAAATATCACGCTCAAACATCTCCACATAGGCCAGCGCCCAATGACCAAAGGTCACAGGTTGTGCCCGTTGCAGATGGGTATACCCAGGCATGACGGCATCGACCTCACGCGCAGCGACGGCGAGCATCTCTTGCCGTAAGCCTTGCAGTAATTCAAGCACAGCAGCGCCTTCCTCTTTACACCAGAGTTTCAAGTCAGTCGCGACTTGGTCGTTACGTGAACGGCCGGTGTGCAGCTTTTTGCCGAGATCGCCGACCTTTTCAATCAGCTTTTGCTCCACGAAACTGTGAATATCTTCGGCGCCGGAAGCAACGATCTGTGCTGGTTCAGCGCGTACTTCATCGAGCAGTTCCGCCAATGCTTGGTGCAACGCGCTTAGCTCATCGCTGGTCAGAATGCCGACACTAGCAATCGCCGTTGCCCACGCAACAGAGCCTTGAATATCTTGCTCAACCAGTCGATAGTCCACTGGCAATGAGTCGTTGAACAGTTGAAACAGCTCGCTGCTAGGACCGCTGAATCTGCCACCCCATAACGCCATGATAAATCCCTCGTATTTGGTTCAATAAAAAAGGGCGCCGCGGCGCCCTTGCGCTTTACTCGCTTACTTTTGGCTGTTAAGTGCGCGGATGCGACTGGCCAGTGAGTACAGACGGATAAAGCCCTCAGCATGACTCTGATCGTAAACAACATCAGCACCAAAGGTTGCAAATGCTTCAGAATACAGGCTGTTAGGTGATCTTTTCTTAACTGCGGTGACTTGGCCTTTATAGAGTTTCAAGACCACTTCGCCGTTCACGTCTTTAGCTAAGGCTTCAGACGCCGCCACCAACGATTCACACAGAGGGGTGAACCAACGGCCGTCATACACTAAGTGCGACATTTGACCGGCAATCTGCTCGCGCCACGCGCGGCATGTTTTATCGAGTACCAACTCTTCAATCGCACGCAGTGCTGCAACCATGACGGTGCCGCCCGGAGTTTCGTAGCAACCACGAGACTTCATCCCCACCATGCGGTTTTCGGTGATATCGACACGCCCAACACCATGTGGCGATGCAATAGCATTCAGCTTCAATACCACTTGATACGGTGTTAACGCTTCGCCGTTCACTTCAGTCACGCGGCAGTTTTCTACTTTCAGTGTGACGTATTCAGCTTCGTTTGGTGCGTCTTCTGGATCGGTCGTCCAAGTCCATACGGCTTTTGATGGCTCATTCCAAGTGCTTTCCAACTCGCCACCTTCGGTAGAGATGTGCCATGCGTTAGCATCACGGCTGTAGATCTTCGTGGCTGAAGCGGAGGTTTTGATATTACGTTCAGCCAAATAATCCAACAGATCTTCACGGCTTTCCATGGTCCATTCACGCCATGGGGCGATGACAGCTAGATCCGGAGCTAGCGCGGCAAAGCAGCTTTCAAAACGGACTTGGTCGTTACCTTTACCAGTACAACCGTGACACAGTGCATCGGCGCCCACTTTGCGTGCCACTTCCACTTGCGCTTTGGCAATGATTGGACGCGCCATTGAGGTACCCAGCAAGTAAGTACCTTCGTACACAGCGCCAGTCGCGATGGTTGGGTAGATGTAGTCTTTAACCAGCTCTTCTTTTAAATCAACGATGTAACATTCAGAAGCGCCTGATGCTAATGCTTTTTCTTTCAAGCCCACCAGCTCTTCTTCGCCTTGGCCTACGTCAGCACAAAAGGCAACGATTTCGCAGTTGTTATAGTTTTCTTTCAGCCACGGGATAATGGCAGAAGTATCCAAGCCGCCGGAATATGCCAATACGACTTTTTTAACTTCGGTATTTTTCTTTGCGATAGACATGATTATTTCCTGAATTACAAGGCCGCAGCCATCAACTTAATAGAGTTACCAGCACCGCATTTTGCGCATGCATCCGGTTTTGCGCTTGCTGAAGGATCAGCGAGCCTTCACCATCCATCACTTCATCGGTGACTTCAACGCCGCGGTGGGCAGGAAGACAGTGCATGAAGTATTTAACGTTGTACTTATCCATCATTTCGCGGGTCACTTGGTATTGACCAAATTTAGCCGCGATATCAGAAAGCTTGGTGTTATCACCCATGGATATCCAAGTGTCGGTATACACCGCATCACACTCTTCCAGTGCCGCAACATCAGACGTCAGCAGCAAACTGCCCCCGTGGGCGGCCGCTAACTGTTGTGCTTGGGTCACGACAAAACCATCTGGGAAGTGACCTTCTGGGCAGATCACTGTCATCCGCATACCAAGCACAGCCGCACCTAACATCAGTGAATGGGTCACGTTGTTGCCATCACCGATGTAGGCCAAGCTGACCTTCTTCAAATCACCTTCGTTTTCATACAAGGTGAGAAAATCCGCCAAGGCTTGGCATGGGTGAAACAGATCTGACAGCGCATTAATCACCGGCACCGAGCCATATTCAGCCAGTTCTTCAATGGTGACATGGCTAAAAGTACGGGCAACGATGGCATCGGCCCATTGAGAAATATTACCTGCAAAGTCGGCTACCGACTCACGCTTACCTAAAGCACCGTTTTGCTGATCCATGTAGACACAGTGGCCACCTAGCTTGTTGATCCCGATATCAAAGCTGACGCGAGTACGCAGTGAGGGCTTTTCAAACAGCATGACCACACTTTTGCCATCGAGCGCGGTGCGGTATTCCTCAGGTGCGGCTTTCATCTTCGTCGCCAGCTCTAACAGAGCCAACAGCTGCGACTGACTCAGTTCTTTCAGAGACAACAGGTGCTTCATAATTCTTCCTTTCTATGGTTGTATTTGCGTGCCGATGTGCTCTCCCCGGGCCAGCGCAGCTAATTGTGCTGCATCTCGCCATGAAGCAACCTGAACCGGCTGCCCCATCTGCTCGGCCACTTCTAATGCGGCCTCCACTTTCACTTTCATGCCTTTGGCAATCACGCCTTGAGCCACCAGCTCAGCAATCTGTGCACGATTCAAACTACGCAACAGTTCACCCTTGCCATCAAGTACACCGGGTACATCTGACAACAGAATTAACTGACCATGCACTAACTTAGCCAACACAGTGGCGGCATCGTCGGCATTAACGTTGAGTAGCTCACCGTCAGTGGTCATCGCAATCGAGCTGACAATCGGCAACCAGCCTTGCGATAAAATAAATTTCAAATATGTGCCATCTTTTGGTGCGACCTGACCCACCATGCCCAGTCTTGGATCTTTGATGGTGGCATCAACCAAATTGCCATCGGCTAAACTCAGGCCCACCACAGTGGCACCTGCTGCCGTTGCGGCACCTTGTAAGACTTTGTTTGAGGTACCGGCTAACGCCCCCACGACGACCGGCATATGTTCTTTCGGGCTGACCCGCAGGCCATCGACCTTTTCAGAGACCATGCCGTTCGCTTGCAGCTGTTCATCCACCAGATAACCGCCGCCATGCACCAGCACAACTTTGCGGCCAGCGTTGACCATGTCCGCGGCGGTTTTCATCAAACCTTGCATGCCTTCAGGGCTTTGCATCAATGCGCCACCCACTTTCAATACCAATACGGTGTCATTCGTGCTCATGAGAATCTCTCCGAAGGCGTCACATTAAGCCAATTGGTAATGAATCTTTATGCATTGCAATGCTTGGCTTGCTGCACCTTTCATTAAATTATCGATGGCGCTTGATACCACCAGATAACCGCTTTGCTCGTCATACTTCCAACCCAGAATGCAGTTTGGGGTCAGTACAACGTCGTCCACTTTCGGGAAACGGTTATGCATTACTTTGACAATTTTAGAGTCATCGTAGACCGCATAGGCTGCGCTGATCTGCTCCGTGGTCGTGCCAGGCTTAAGTTGCACGGTAATGGTTGCCAAAATGCCACGCTTAAAATTGCCCAAGTGTGGGGTGAAA
This sequence comes from Shewanella avicenniae, assembly GCF_017354945.1. Taxonomy (NCBI): domain Bacteria; kingdom Pseudomonadati; phylum Pseudomonadota; class Gammaproteobacteria; order Alteromonadales; family Shewanellaceae; genus Shewanella; species Shewanella avicenniae. The sequence continues at coordinate 3,899,768 of NZ_CP071503.1, forward strand.
ATCACTTCTTGCCCCAATTGCGTTGCAATTTCAGGTTGATGACGATGGCCAAGCACGCCATACGGTGTTAATGACACTTCACAAAAACTGGTATGCAGCTGCGCTTTACGGCCTGCACCGGTCACGCCACTCACGGCATTGATCACCGGATAGGCATCAGTTAAAAATGGCTTCAATGGTTTAAGCGCGGTTAATGACGCAGTCGGATAACAACCGGGTACCGCAATCATGCGGGTGTTTTTTACCGCTTCGGCGTTCCACTCAGCCAAACCATACACCGCCTGGGCCAACACCTCAGGTTGGTTATGCTCAAAGCCATACCATTTTGGATATTGCGCAGCATCGCTAAAACGATAGGCACCACTTAAATCAAATACGGCTAAACCTTGCTGATAAAAATAAGCAGCGAGTTCTAAACTGATCACATGTTCTGTAGCTAACACCACAGCATCGGCTTCATTCACAATGGCCGCTTTTGCTTCAGCTGTCAGTGGCTGTAAGCAATGAGTCACCTGCTGATAAACAGGATATAAGTCTGACAAGGCCTTGCCCTTATCCAGACTATTTTCCGATACATACAACCCTTGGATAGAGAGTTCAGCTTCCGCTTGAATAAGGGCTGTGATTTGGGCGCCGGTGTATCCGCTCGCACCGATAATGGCAATATTTTTCATCGCACTCGCATCGCTATCTGATCAATAAAAATGGGCAGCATGCTACTGCCCAATAAAACTGCACGCTGTTTAGTTTAACGCCACTAGGATTATTCGCAGCTATTATTTTTATGGTTCTGTGTTTAAGGCCGCGTTGACTAAACATGCTGCAGCATCAGCTTTCTGATGACACTTATCAGAATTGTTTGCTAGACTACCACAAAAGCCTATTTATGCAATATATGTGAATAGATATATTTGGAGTGTTTTTAACAAATGCGCAATAAACAGCCAACCCTCGCCCAAAGTTTTGCTGCGCTTCTCGCCGCACCGTCTATCAGCGCGATTGATGCGAGCCAAGATCAATCCAATAAGCCCGTACTTGACTTGTTATGCAATTGGTTTGGCGACTTAGGCTTTCAATGCCAACAACAAGCGGTGGCCAATACGCGCGACAAACACAATTTTGTGGCCACCCTTGGTCAAGGGAACGGGGGATTGTTGCTTGCGGGGCACACAGATACCGTGCCGTTTGATGAGGGTCAGTGGCAAGTAGATCCCTTTAAGCTGACCGAAAAGGATGGCAAGTGGTATGGCTTAGGTAGCTGCGATATGAAAGGCTTTTTTGCACTGATATTAGAAGCACTCAAAGAGATACCGCTCGATAAACTGCAACGACCGCTGCATATTTTGGCCAGTGCCGACGAAGAAACCACCATGAATGGTGCAAAGGCCTTTGCAGCTAATGCCGCAATCAAGCCTGAATATGCCATCATTGGCGAACCCACCAGTTTGCGCCCGGTGTATATGCATAAAGGGCATCTTGCCCAAGGGATCCGCATTGTCGGCCGTAGCGGTCATTCATCCGATCCCGCCAAAGGACTAAACGCCATTGATATTATGCATTTGGTGATTGGCCAACTGCTGAAACTACGCCAGCATCTGGCAGAAAATTACCGTGAAAACGCCTTTAGCGTGCCCTATCCCACCATGAACTTTGGCCATATTCATGGGGGTGATGCCGCCAACCGGATCTGTGGTTGCTGCGACCTGCATTTGGACATTCGGCCACTACCGGGGATTGCCCTGCAAGATTTGGAACTGATGCTGCATCAATATCTGAAGCCGGTAGTCAGCCAGT